>JAEZHQ010000308.1 GCA_023416455.1 Pseudomonadota bacterium
TGTTGATGCGTCGGCGCCATCCGGGAGACCGGCGCCGGGCGATGCCGACTGGACAAGGCGTGGAGGAATGTCGATGAGTGTGGTGCGCTTGCCGGGGCGGCGGAACGCCGCGGGCGCGGGGAAGGACAAGGAGCGGGATGGGCCGGTGACGAGCGACAGGGCCATGACGGACCGGATCGCCAGCGAGCGCAAGGGGACCACCCGCGCCGACGAGGTGCGGCTGGCCATCGAGGAGGACATCTTCCTCGGCCGCCTGCGGCCGGGCAGCCGGCTCGACGAGGAAAGCCTGGCGCAGCGCTTCAACATCTCGCGCACCCCGATCCGCGAGGCCATCCTCCAGCTCGTGCACGCCGGCCTCGTGGAGAAGCAGCCGCGCCACGGCGCGGTGGTGGCCCCCCTCAAGCTGCACCGCATGGTGCAGATGTTCGAGGTGATGTCGGAGATCGAGGGGCTGTGCGCCCGCTACGCGGCGCGGCGCATGTCGGAGGAGGAGAAGCAGAATCTGAAGCGCCTGCACGACGCCTCGCGCGCCCACATGCAGGCGCGCGATCTCGACGCCTACTACGCCCTGAACCGCGCCTTCCACGAGGCCATCCAGGCCGGCAGCCACAACGAGCCCTTGCAGGACATCGCGCGCGGCCTGTTCGCGCGGCTCGCCCCCTACCGCCGCTACCAGCTGAACCACCCGTCGCGGGTGGGCGACAGCTTCGCCGAGCACGACGGGGTGGTCGAGGCGATCCTGAACGGCGACCCCGAGGGCGCCTACGGCGCCATGCGGCGCCACGTCACCATCCAGATCGACATCTTCGCCGAGTTCGTGTCCATCATGGGCGGGGCCGGAATACAATAATCATGGTTCTCGTATACGAAACTGTGGCCGGGTCCAACCCCATGTGCTAAACCCCCTCCAACGATTCCGTGCGCAAGGGAGGGAGTGCCCATGGCCAACGCCGCCGCCGCCGCGAGCGACAATCTCTACGAGCTGTTCCGCTCCCGCTTCCCCGCGGACCGCGGGCGTCCCTTCGTCGAGATGGAGGACGGGCGCACCGTCACCTACGGCGACCTCGACGCGCAGGTCGGGCGCACCGCGTGCCTGCTGGCCGATCTCGGCCTGGGCAAGGGCGACCGGGTCGCGGCGCAGGTGGAGAAGTCCGTCGAGAACATCGTCCTCTACCTCGCCACCGTGCGCGCGGGCGGCGTGTTCCTGCCGCTCAACCCGGCCTACACCCGCGCCGAGGTGGAGTATTTCCTGACCGACGCCGAGCCGCGCGTCTTCGTCGCCCGGCCCGAGACGGCCGAGGCCCTGCGCCCCGTCGCCGGGAAGGCCGGGGTGGCCCATCTGCTGACCCTGGGCAGCCGGGGCGAGGGCACGCTGCCGGAACGGGCGGCCGGGCTGGACGCGGATTTCGCGACGGTGCCGGTCACCCCCGACGATCTGGCCGCCATCCTCTACACCTCGGGCACCACCGGGCGCTCCAAGGGCGCCATGATGAGCCACCGCAACCTCGCCTCCAACGCCCTGACCCTGCACGCCTCCTGGGGCTTCCGGCCGACCGACGTGCTGCTGCACGCGCTGCCCGTCTTCCACACCCACGGCCTGTTCGTGGCGACCAACTGCGTGCTGCTGAACGGCACCGGCATGATCTTCCTGACGAAGTTCGACGCCGACCAGGTGATGCGGCTGCTGCCGCGGGCGACCGTGATGATGGGCGTGCCGACCTTCTACACCCGCCTGCTCGCCCACCCCGGCCTGGACCGCGCCGCCACCGCGCACATGCGCCTGTTCATCTCCGGCTCCGCCCCGCTGCTGGCCGACACCCACCGCGAATTCGCGGCGCGCACCGGCCACGCCATTCTGGAGCGCTACGGCATGACCGAGACCGGCATGCTGACCTCCAACCCGCTCGACGGGGAGCGCATCCCCGGCACCGTCGGCTTTCCGCTGCCCGAGGTGGATCTGCGCGTGGTCGACCCGGAGACCGGCGCCGTGCTCGGAACCGACCAGATCGGCGTCATCGAGGTGAGCGGCCCCAACGTCTTCTCCGGCTACTGGCGCATGCCCGAGAAGACCCGGCAGGAGATCAAGCCGGACGGCTACTTCGTCACCGGCGACGTCGGCAAGGTCGACGGCCGTGGCTACGTCCACATCGTCGGCCGCGCCAAGGACCTGATCATCTCCGGCGGCTTCAACGTCTATCCCAAGGAGGTCGAGGCGGTGATCGACGCCATCGAGGGGGTGGTGGAGTCGGCCGTCGTCGGCGTGCCGCACCCCGACTTCGGCGAGGCGGTGGTCGCCGTGGCCCTGCGCCGGCCGGACGCCACCGTCCCGGACGAGGCCGCCGTGATCGCCGCCTGCAAGCAGCAGCTCGCCAACTTCAAGGTGCCCAAGCGCGTCTTTTTCGTCGACGAGCTGCCGCGCAACACCATGGGCAAGGTGCAGAAGAACCTGCTGCGCGACGCCCACAAGGATCTCTTCACCACGGCCCCGGCGCCCTGATCGGCCGCCGCAGGGGGAGCCCCGCCCTCCCCCGTTTCGTTCCATTGAGCGCCGCCGGTAAAGCCGAGCGCCGCCTGATGCGGACGACGCCTTCCGGCGCCGTCCGCATCAGGCGGCCGCGCGGGCCGCCTTGCCCCCCGGCTCGTTGAGGTGCCAGTGGCCCACGAAGGGCGCCTCGTCGCCGTTGCGCACGACCATCATGGTGGCCAGCAGCACCGCCACGGTGCGGCGCGCGGCGGCGGTCTCGGCCAGGACTTCGGCGCGCACGACGAACAGGCTCGGCCCCTCCCGCTCGACCCGCGCCACCACCAGGAGCCCGTCGCCGCAGGCGGGCGCCCCCAGCTCCAGCTTCTGCTCGACGGTCAGCAGCGAGACCTCGGTGGGCAGCCGGGAATAGGCGGCGTAGCCCGCCGCCGTCTCGGCCAGCGCGGCGCTGACCCCGGGATGGACGCCGCCGCGCTCCGAGCACAGGCGGGCGGCCCAGGGCACCCGGATCGTGCAGGCCCCCGCCTCCACCCCTGCCAGCTCGGCCCCCAGCGCCGCCATCAGGGGCTGCCGGCCGAAACTCTCCCGGATGCGCTCCGCACCGGCGACATCCTGCGGAATGGGAGGGGGAGCGGGCGCCGGGTCGGGCGCCGGGTGGTCGGTCATCTTGCGTTCTTCCCTCGAGCCCGGCGGGTTGCAGCCCCGGTCCGGTTGTTTTCGTTATCGGTGGTTTCCGTCGGCGGCTGCATGTCTGCTGACGGTGCCGCCGGCGCTTCGAACCCGGCCCGTTCCCGGCCGCCCGTTTTTTGCTCGACACGTTACGGAGCGGTCGCCTATGAGTCAATACGCCTGCGTATGGTCTTCGGAGTGCCCTCATGGAAGCGAAGACGCTGAACCGCGACTCCTGGTTGACGGCCGCCTTCTCCGCCCTGGCCGAGGGCGGCGCCGACCAGGTGCGGGTGGAGGTTCTGGCCAAGCGGCTGAAGGTGACCAAGGGCAGCTTCTATTGGCATTTCCGCGACCGGACGGCGCTGCTGGAGGCCATGCTGGAGAGCTGGAGGGCCGGGCGCATCGAGGCGATCAAGGCCCAGACCCGGCTGGACGGCTGGGCGCCGGCCGACCGGCTGCGCGACGTCTTGTCGCTTTACGTCGGCACCGCCAACCCGCGGGGCATGGCCATCGAGCTGGCCATGCGCGACTGGGCGCGCCGCGACCCCCGGGCGTCGGAGACGGTGGCCGAGGTGGACCGCGAGCGCCTGCGCTGCGTGTCGGAGCTGTTCGCCGGGCTGGGCCTGTCCGCCGACGACGCCTTCGCCCGTGCCTACCTGTTCTATTCCTTCGTCTTCGGCGAAGGGCTGCTGGCCCGTTCCGCAGCCCCCGACCGTTTCGAGACGGCCCGCGCGCTGTGCCGCCAGGTGCTGGTCCCGGCCGGGCCGGCGGCGTAACGGCGGCGTAAAGGCTGCGTAACGGCGGCGCGGAGCGCGGCCTCCACCGTTTATGACCTATTGGGCATGGTCCGCCGCCGCACGAACCTCTACATGGATTCCACACGCCGACGGGGATGAGGCCCACCCACATGTCCAGACCGTTCCACGTGATCGTCGCCGAGGACGATCCGCTCATCGCGATAACGCTTGCCGAAGTCCTGGAATCCTGCGGTTACCGGGTGACCGTCGGGCGCAACGGCTTCGATGCCCTGCGCACCGACGAGGAGGATCCGGCCGATCTCCTCGTCACCGACCTCCGGATGCCCCATTTCGACGGTGTGACGCTGCTCAACCGCATGAAGGAGCGGCGTCCGGAACTGCCGATCCTGGTGACCACGGGCTACAGCGAGCAGCTTCCGGCGGAGGAGCCCGGGCAGATCGCCGTCGTCCAGAAGCCCTTCACCGACGACGCCATCGTCCGCGCCGCCAGGATCCTGCTCGGGGAAGCCTGAGCCGGCTTCCCGGCCGCCGCCCACGGACGGGCGGGCGGGGGCTGAGACGGGCGGGCGCGTGACAAGTTTGGGCCATGGCCCGCGACAGCCCCCGCCCGCCCCATCCAAACCTTTGGAAGGAAAAGCGTTTTCCTGGACCCACAGGGTCCCTGCGGCAACGCTTCCGCCGGCTGGCCATCGGCCCCGCCAGACGGCATGCTGACGCCATGGGACATCCGCGGCCCCCACCGGAGCTGGCCGCCGCGGTCCCTTCCTCCCGGGCGCCGCGCCGGTCCGTCCGCGGTGGCGAGCCTCTCCAAGGGACAGGTCCAATGGCCAGGACACGCAGCACCCCCATCGCCCGAGCCGCCCCGCTCCCCGCCCCGCTCTCCGCCCCTGGGGGAACCGGCACGCGCGCTCCGCAAGGCGAGGCCGCGGCCGTCGCCGTGCTGCCCGACGCGGCCGACTACCACGCCCTCGCCCGCCTGATCGAGCGCATGCACCGCCGCTTCCTCGACGTGGTGCGGGCCGGGCTGGTGAGGCAGGGCATCGACGACATCGGCCCGGTGCAGGCGCTGATGGTCATGCTGATCGGGGAGGACGAGCCGTCGGTCCGCGACCTGATGGAGCGCGGCTACTATCTGGGGTCCAACGCCTCCTACAGCCTGAAGATCCTGATCGAGGCCGGCTACGTCGAGCGCGGCGCCAGCCAGCGCGACCGCCGCACCGCCCGCCTGCGCCTGTCGGAGAAGGGGCGGCGGCTGCGCAGCGGGTTGATCCGGCTGGAGCGGCTCCAGGCCGGGGCGCTGGTGCGCGATGACGGGGAAGCGGCCGAGCTGAGGGCGGCCTACCGCACGCTGCGCCGCCTCGACCGCATCTGGGGCGACATGATCCGCTACGCCGGGCAGGGGCTCGATTAAGAGGCTGCGAATGGGACAGCCGCCGGGGATCAAAGCGCAACCTCGGCCATCCTGCTCCGGGCGGCGTGGTTTGTCCGGCGCCCCTTTGCGGCGGTGGCCGGAACGCCTGCCCACCCCGCCCGGCGCCGGGCCTGACCGCGGGCATGGCTTTCTCCGTCGCCCGTCGCCGGAACCATGACGGGCGGCGCGGCGTTCAATCGACCGCAGCCGCGCGAACCGCTCGACATGCCACCCCCCGGCACAGGCCCCATGCGGCATCCGGGACCTGTCCTCAAGCGCCCACCTCGAACGCCTGGCGCAACGGTAATGTTGTAGGCTGTTGAGACAGCAAAGCGTCCGCATCCCATCGCAATCCCACCATGAGCCGACCATGCCGAACACCGACCGCATGCACGTCAAGGCGTCAGCCGACCCCCGCCGGTCGCGGCCCCGCCCCGTCAAGTCCCGGCCTCCCGGCGCCCCGCCCGCCGGCCGGCCGCCGCCCCGGGTGAACGGCTCCGCCTCGCAGAGGCAGGCGCAATGGATGGCCCGCGCCGCGGAGGCCGAACGCCAGGGCGACCGGGTCGAGGCCGAACTCTGCTGGCAGTACGCCGAGCACTGGTTCCGCGTGGCCCGCGGCGAGGACTGATGCCGCAGGTGTTCGACGGCTTCCAATCGCCGTCGCTGCCGTGCTGTTTCGGCATGGATTGCGCGTGAAATCCTGAGAGAGAGACCGGATCGGCCGGCGGTAAGGGCGGCGGCGGCGGCAATCTGCCGCATCACGCGGACGCGCCAAAGCAAGGGCAAGATCAGCCACGAGATCGTCCCCGCCATCCCCGCCGCCCGGATGGCCGCCGCAACGGTCAGGAACGGCTTTCCTTGAATGGCCCTGGGGCATGCGTCGACAGCCCTGGATTTGCCCAAGACAACAGCGATATGGTGCATCCCCGGCAAGACCGGCGCGGCCGTTCTTCCGAGTATTCGGAGATCCCGGAAGGCCGATTATTTTGGGGAAGGCGTGGGGAAGGCGACGCTGTCCGCGGGGGGAACCCAGGACCACGACGCGGAACAGCGAGGAGCAATGCATTGATGGATAACGAATTTTCCTCACCACAGTCCGCCGCCGTCGCCGAGCGCGTGGCCAGGACCGGAATCGACGAGGCGATGATCGAGGCCCTGGTGCGCCGGTTCTACGGCAGGATCCAGGGCGATCCGCTGCTGGGACCGGTCTTCGCCGCCGCCATCACCGACTGGGAGCCGCATCTGCGCAAGATGATGGACTTCTGGTCGTCGGTTGCCCTGCTGACCCACCGCTACGACGGCCGCCCGCTCCCGGCGCATGTCCGCTTCGACATCGGCGCCGAGCATTTCGCGCGCTGGCTCACCCTGTTCCGGGAGACGGTGGCGGAGGTCTGCACGCCGGAGGCGGCGGCCTTCTTCCTGGACCGGGCGGAGAGCATCGGCCGCAGCCTCCAGATGGGCATCGCCTTCTTCCGCGGCCAGCCGGCGGCCGGCGCCTGAAGGGTAGCCTTCAAGCGCCGCCGGTGTCCAAGCGCGGCCGGCAAGGCGGCCGCGGCCGCTCACCCCGCGGCGACGGGCTTGCCGGCCACCCCCCAGCTCTGCGTGAAGTCGCGCACGCCGGGGATGGTCGCCATGTGCGCGTCCTTCACATAGACGTACTGCCGGGGGCCGAGCAGATATTCGGTCATGGTGATGCCCCGGGCGCGGCAGCGCCGGACCTCCTCGGTACGGACCGGGCGGTCGGACACCACCATGTCCGGATGCTCCAGCCCCACGCCGGCGCAGAAGGCGCGGAAGCCGGGGCCGGCGCCCTCGGCGACGAGGCGCGGCCGGGTCTCGGCGGCGCCGGCGAAGCCGGCCGACGCGCTGCGGATGCGGGCCTCGACCGCCGGACTGCCGACGATCCAGATGCCGCGCTCCTCCGGCGGCGGCGTTGGCACCGCCGGCGCGGCGGTGGTGCGGCGCGGCGGCTCTACTAAACCGGGAAACTGGCAGCCGGCGGCCAACAGAGCCACGGCCAGCGCCGCCGCACCGCGGCGCGCGGCCGGTGCCGCCTTCCTCCTGATGACGGATCGCACGGGGGGTCCCCTCCTCCTTCGTCTTGCCCGCGCCCGGCGGGCGGGCGCCCCTGTCCAACGCTCAGAACGGCCGGACGGCACCGAGGTGGCGGGCGAGGGAGGACTTCAGCAGCCGCGGCGTGACCGGCTTCTGGATCAGATCCATGCCGTGGGCGGCGGCGTCGCGCTGTGGTTCCGGCCCGATTTCGCCGGTGATGATGATTCCGGGGATGGCGTCGTCGAACATCGCGCGGATCCGCAGCACCGCCTCCGTCCCGACCCGGCCCTGGCGCAGGCGATAGTCGACCAGCACGATGTCCGGCCGCCGCCCGGCGGCATCGAGCTGCGCCACCGCCTGGTCGGTGCTGCCGGCGGTCAGCGTGTCGAACCCCCATTCCCGCAGCATGGTCGCCAGCCCCATCA
>JAEZHQ010000320.1 GCA_023416455.1 Pseudomonadota bacterium
GGCCGTGCCGGCGCCGGGCCGCCAGCGCGGCAGGCGCAGCGCCGCCGCCAGCCGGTCCAGCCGGTCGGACGGCACGCCAAGGCCATGCAGGGCGGCGACGTGGGGGCGGGCCACGGGCAAGGGATCAGTCCTCGATCGCGACGATCTTGTTGAGCTGCGCCACCGTCAGCACGCGCTTGACCTGGCCGGCCGCGGCGCGCAGCACGAGCTGCTTGTCGGCGTTGGCCATTTCCTCCCGCGCGATGAGCAGCATGCCGATGCCCGCCGAATCGACGAACTCCAGCGAGGACAGGTCGAGGACCTGGCGCTTGGCCCGGTTTTGCAGCATCTCGCGGATCAGGGCCCGCAGCTTGGCGTGGTCGTTGAAGGTCAGGCGGCCGCGCAGCCGAACCACGGCCTCCTGATCCTTGACGTCAATTCCGTAGTCCATCGGTGCCTTTGTCCCTGATAGGGTGTCCCTGATAGGGTCGTTGGGCGCCGCCCGGTCGGGCCGCGCCGGGGGCTGTCTCAGAAGAGTTCGATGTCGCCGCCGGAACTGTCGTCGTGCCCGGCATCCACGTCAAGCGCCCCGTGCTCGTCGAGCGCGGTCCCCTCCAACAAAAGCTTCCGTACGAAGCGTTGCCGCATCTCGCTCAGCTTGAAGCGGCCGAGCAGCGCGTCCAACCATTCCTGCGGCACCTGCGCGCCGAGGGAAACGGGCAATTCGCCGCGGGTGCGGTCCTCCAGCTCGCCGAGCCCGGCGACCATGATGGCGAGGCTGTCGTTGATCGCCTCCAGCCGCTGCTTGGTCAGGTCCTGGAACTGCATGCCTGTGACCATGTGGCCGATGGAGCCGGACATCTCCGAGGACACCGCCGCGGCGGTTTCCAGCACGCTCTGGAAGTGGCCGGTCTGCCGGACCAGGCTCTCCATGGTCTTGTCGACCCGCTCCTTGGCCAGCATCTGCGGCGACATGTCGGTGTCGGCGATCTGGCGCAGGATCTCGTGGCCGTGGCGCACCCCCTTGACCACGGCGGTGACCTTGGCGCGCATGCGGTCGGCCAGCGCCCCGGTGGAACGCGACAGGTGGCGCACCTCCTGCGCCACCACGGCGAAGGTGCGGCCGGCCTCGCCGGCGCGGCTGGCCTCGATGGTGGCGTTCAGCGCCAGGAAGTTGGTCTGGCGGTTGATGCTGTCGATGTCGCCGATGGACTTCTCCAGCTCCGACACGTCCTTCTGCACGTCGTCCAGCAGATAGACCATGCTCATGGCGTGGCGCGACAGCGTGACGATGTTCGCGATCATCACGGCGATCATGTCCTGCATGGTCGTGACCAGCTGGTCCATGGGGACGCGCTCGCCGTCGATCTCCACCGAGCCGGCGATGGAGACGATCTCCTCCACCCGCTGCGACTGCTCGATGGCCTTCTCGGCCAACTCGCGGAAGCGCATCGACAGGTCGAGCGTGGCGTCCTCGACCGTCTGCGAGGTGCGCGACAGCTCGTGCTGGATGGCGTCCAGGGTACGGCGCTGCACGTCGGCGTAGCCGAGCCAGGTGGACATCAGCCCGACGCCGACGGGAATCGTCTCCCCGTCCCCGGCCGGGGCCGGGCCGGCCTCCGGAGTGGGCGCGCGGCCGTCGAAAGACATGGTGGTGCTCCTCAGTTCGTCCGCGCGCGCTCGCCGATGGCGTCGAAGGCGCGCAGCATCTCGGCTGGAATCTGGGCCAGCGGCAGTTCGACGGCGACCGCGCCGGCTTCTTGGGCCGCGCGCGGCATGCCGTAGACGACGCAGCTCGATTCCTGCTCGCCAATGGTATAGGCCCCCGCCTCGCGCATGGCCAGCATGCCCGCCGCCCCGTCGCGCCCCATGCCCGACAGGATCACGCCCACGGCGTTCGGACCCGCCGCCTTGGCGGTCGAGGAGAACAGCACGTCGACCGACGGGCGGTGGCCGCTGACCGCCGGCCCCTCCTGGATGTGGCAGGAATAGCCATGGGCGTCGCGGATGATCACCAGATGCCGGTCGCCGGGGGCGATGTGGACCGTGCCCTGGGCCAGCCGGGCGCCCTCGGTGGCGACCTGGACCGAGGGGGCGGCCAGCCGGTCGAGCCGGGCCGCGAAGCTCGGCACGTAGCTGGGACCCATGTGCTGGGTGATGACGATGGGCGGGCAGTCCGCCGGCATGACGGCCAGCACGTCGCGGATGCGCTCCACCCCGCCGGTGGAGGCGCCGATGGCGATGAAGCGGGTGCCCGATCCGGCCCGGCGCGGCGTGGGCAGGGTGGCGGCGGGCGGCCGGGGCCGGCGCATCGACAGGCGCGCGGTGGCGGCGATGCGGATCTTGCCGATCAGCTCGTCGGCCATCGCCTCGAATCCCTGCCCGTCGGAGCCGTCGGGCTTGGCCACGCAGTCGACCGCCCCGATCTCCAGCGCGCGGATGGTGGCGTCGGAGCCCTCCTGGGTCAGCGAGGAGACCATGATCACCGGCGTCGGCCGCAGCGTCATGATCTTCTCCAGGAAGGACAGGCCGTCCATGCGCGGCATCTCGATGTCCAGAGTGACGACGTCGGGGTTGGTCCGCTTGATGACCTCCCGGGCCTCGAAGGGATCGCGGGCGACCCCGGCCACCTCGATGCCGGGCTCCTGCGCGATGACCGCCTTCAGCATCTCCCGCATCAGGCTGCTGTCGTCGACGATGACGACGCGGATGGGCCTGGGCATCGGTCAATCCTCTCCGAAGAGTTCCACGTCGCCCTCGATCGGCGCCTGCCGCAGGGTCGAACGGAAGTGCAGTTCCTGGTTCACCGTCTCCGACAGCGCCTCCGGCCGCAGCATCTTGCGCAGGGCCCGGCCGCTGTGCGGGAAATAGTGGATGCGCCGGGCGGACGCGCCGCCCAGATCCTGGCCGACCAGCTTCAGCCCCTCGCGCCGCACGTAGTCGAGCGCGAATCGGGCGTTCTGGAGGCCGACGTCGAAGCTCGATTCGATGACGTGGGCGCCGCCGAACAGCTTGACCTCCAGCCGGTCGCGCCGCCCCCCCCGGGACAGCAGCTCGTTGATCAGCCGCTCCATGGCGACCGACCCGTAGCGCGCCGCGGAATCGGTGCCGCCGCGCTCGGACTCCGGGACCTCCGGCAGCAGGAAATGGTTCATGCCGCCGATCGCCGCCGCCGGGTCCCAGACGCAGGCGGCCACGCAGGAGCCGAGCGTCGTCACCATCATCACGTCGGCCCGGTCGCTGACGAGGTGATGGCCGAGGAACACCTTCAGGGTGTGGGCCTGGAACTGGGCGTTGTAGTAGCTGCCGCCGTGCCGGGCCTCGGCCGCACGCCGGCTGGCGAAACCGGGCATGCGTCAGATCCTCCGGTAGATGGTCGGTCCCGTCTGGCGGAAGCTGCTGGACACGCCGTACAGGCTCTCCGAATGCCCGAGGAACAGGTATCCGTGCGGGGCCAGCAGGCGGGCGAAGTTCTCGATGACCTGGGTCCGTCCGGCCCGGTCGAAATAGATGAGGACGTTGCGGCAGAAGATGGCGTCGAACGGCCCCCTCATGGGCCAGGGCTCCAGCAGGTTCAGCGGCTTGAAGGTGATCAGCCGCTTCAGCTCGTCGTGCATGGCGATCTTCGCCTCGCCGTCCTCGCGGATGCGGTGGGTGAAGCGGTCGCGCACCGCCGGGGGCAGGGAGCCGGCGGTGTCCGCCGGATAGACGCCGCGCCGCGCGGTGTCCACCATGTGGGTGTCGATGTCGGTGGCGAGGATGCGGGCGTCCCAGCGCCGCAGCTCGGCCCCGAAGGTCGAGGCCAGCACCATGGCGATGGTGTAGGGCTCCGGCCCCGAGGAGCAGCCGGCCGACCAGATGCGCAGGCGCGGCCGGTCGGAGGCGTGGCCGGCGTGGCGGGCGCGCAGCTCGGGAAGCGCCGTCTGCGCCAGGAAGTCGAAATGGTGCGCCTCGCGGTAGAAGCTGGTGAGGTTGGTGGTCAGCGCGTTGACCAGGAAGCCGACCTCCTTGGCCCCCTCCTCGCCTTCCAGCAGGGCGCAGTAGCTGTCGAAATCCTTCAGCCGCAGGTCGCGCAGCCGCCGCGCCAGGCGCGAATAGACCATCTCGATCTTGTGCGGGGCCAGCGCGATGCCGGCGAGCTGGTACAGCATGCCGGCGATGAAGTCGAAATGACGCTGCTCGAACGGGAACTCGCGGCGGCCGGGGGCCGCCACGGCGGCGCTGGAGGAAGGGGAGGGGGTGGAGAGGGTGGTCATGGTCGCCCTTATGCCGCGCGGTCGCCGGCCATGGCGCGGGCCTCGGCCGCCGCCCGGTCCAGCGCGAAGAAGGTCATCTGGCGGCGCAGGCCGTCGGCCTGCTCCTCCAGCGAACGGGCGGCGGCCGTGCTTTCCTCGACCAGCGCCGCGTTCTTCTGGGTCATGTCGTCCATCTGGGCGATCGCGCTGTTCACCTCGTCCAGTCCGGACGCCTGCTCGCTGGTGGCCCGCGCGATCTCGGACACCAGATCGGCGACGCGCGCGATGCCCGACACGATGTCGGTCAGCGTCGCACCGGCCGAGCGGACGAGGTCGACGCCGTCCTTGACCTGGGCGCCGCTGTCGCTGATCAGCGTCTTGATCTCCTTCGACGCCTGGGCCGAGCGCTGGGCCAGGTTGCGCACCTCCTGGGCGACCACCGCGAAGCCCCGCCCGGCGTCGCCGGCCCGCGCCGCCTCCACCGCCGCGTTCAGCGCCAGGAGG
>JAEZHQ010000351.1 GCA_023416455.1 Pseudomonadota bacterium
GAGGGTCGAGAAGATGTTGCCGATACCCAGGCCGACGCCGGCGAGGGCGATGACGGCCAGACCGGCTCCGACGAACTTGGCGGCTTCAGCTTCCATGGTACTCATTCCTCTAGGTAAGGGTGAACTGTGGGATCAGGGTGGACTTCGGGTCCGCGGTGCCGGCGCTCAGTGCAGCTCCAGGGCGTCGCGGATGTAAAGGCAGGTCAGGATCGAGAAGACGTAGGCTTGCAGGAACGCGACCAGGAATTCGAAGCCGGTCAGCGCGATGTTGATCAGCAGGGGCACCAGGCCGACGAAGAAGCCGAGCGCGCCGAGGCCGCTGATCATCAGGACGGTGAAGCCGGCGAACACCTTCAGCATGGTGTGACCGGCCATCATGTTGGCGAACAGTCGGATCGACAGGCTGACCGGGCGCATCAGGTACGAGATCACCTCGATCGGGATGAGGATCGGGGCGAGCGCGATCGGCGCGCCGTGCGGCATGAAGAAGCTGAAGAAATGCAGGCCGTGCTTCATCAGGGCCAGGACGGTCACGAACACGAACACCGTCGCCGCCAGCGCGAAGGTCACGATGATGTGGCTGGTGAAGGTGAAGGTGTAGGGGATCATGCCGACCATGTTGCCGATCAGCACGAACATGAAGATCGCGAAGACGAACGGGAAATAGGGCCGGGCGTCGTTGCCGGCGTTGTCCCGGACCATGTTCGCGACGAACTCGTAGAACATCTCGGCCAGCGATTGCAGGCGGCCGGGAACCAGGGCGCGGCCCTCCATGCCTTTGACGAGCAGCGCGTAGATCAGCGCCACCGCCACCACCATGAACAGGGCCGAGTTCGTGAACGACACGTCATACCCGGCGATCACGATTTGGACGATCGGGTTGATCTGGAACTGGTGCAGCGGATCCAAGGTCGTCCTCGCTCAGTGTGCGTCGCCGTTGGGGCGCTCGTTGTCTTCCTCACGGGTCCGGCGGTAGCCGGGGGCGATGCCAAGGCCGGTGACGGCCCGGTAGACATTCAGAATTCCGGCAGCAGCGCCCAGGAAGAACATGACGATCAAACCCCAGGGCGCGGTCCCGAGCCAACGGTCGAGCAGAAGCCCGCCGCCGACGCCGACGATCATGGCCGCGACCAGCTCGGACCCGATGCGGAAGGCGACGGCCAGTGCGCCCTGGGGAACCCGGTGGTATTTCCCGGGTCCGCCCGAACGGCTCTCCTGCCCCTCGCGCGCCTTCCTCAACCGGGCTCCAAGCTCATCCAAAGAGTTGGGGGGCTTCTCGTCGCTCATATCGCTTCGTGATCCCCCGTTGGCTCGCAGCCACGCGAAAGCGGCGAGACCATACGGACAGGGCTCAACCCTGTCAAGTCGCAAAACCCTTACGGCAAGTGCTTGAAAAGCCTGTGAAACCGCTGGCACCCCGCGGCGCCGCCGCGGCGGCCGCCTCCGGCCCCGCCTTCGCTGGCCTCAGCCGGCGATCCGGTCGCCCAGATCCTGGGCCACGCGGTCGGCCGTGGTGCCGGCCGGATAAACCCCGAGGAAGCGCCCGTCGGGGCCCATCAGGTAGAGGAAACTTGAGTGATCCATCAAGTACTCGTCGGGCTTGGCGTCCTTCTGCGGCGCCTTGGCGTAGTAGACGCGGTAGGTCCGCGCCATCGCCCGCACCTGCTCGGGCGTGCCGGTGAGGCCGACCAGGCGGGGATGGAACAGCCCCACGTAGCCGGCGAGATGCGCCACCGTGTCGCGCTCCGGGTCGACCGAGACGAACAGGGGCTGCACCTTGTCGGCCTGCCCGCCGAGCAGGTCGAGCGCCCGGGCCATGGTGCCAAGCTCGGTGGGGCAGACGTCCGGGCAGTAGGTGTAGCCGAAATAGATCAGCAGGAAGCGCCCCCGGTAGTCGGCGTCGGTGACCGTCCGGCCGGTGTGGTCGGTCAGCGTGAAGGGGCCGCCGATGGGCACGCTGCTTTCCACCACCGTCCGGGAGGCGTTGCGGACCTGCCACCAGGCGATGCCGGCGGCGATCAGGAGTCCGACGACCGAGGCGGCGGCGATGCGGAGGATGCGGGTTTTCATGGCCGGCAGGATCGGGGAGGCGCTCCGGCAGGTCAAGAGGAGTCCTCCCCGGCCCGCCGGGTGGGGCCGGCGGGCCGGGCCGCTCAGGCGGCTGCCCGCCGCCCGCCGCCCGCCAGATGCGTGCCGATGCGCTTGTCGAAGCGCTGGATGTGCTCGAACAGCCACTCGCGGACCAGCTTCAGCAGGTCGTCGCCGACCGAGGGCTCGCCCGCCTCGAAGCGGGTCTTCAGCGTGGCGACGCGGCGGCGCAGGCCGTCGTGCTGGGCCTTGTGCTGCGCGAAGTCGGGATAGCCGGCCTCCTGCATGACGCGCTCCTCATGCTCGAAATGCAGGACCGTGTAGGCGACCAGCTGGTCGAGCGCGGCGCCCACGGCGTGCGGCACCTCGCCCCGGCGGATCCGCGCCGCCGCCTTGTTGATCAGCGCGATCAGGATCATGTGGTCGTTGTCGATGTCCTCGTCGCCGACCGCCAGCTCGTCGGACCAGGGCATGAAGACCTCCGGGTCGTCCCGGGCGAACAGCGTATCCAGCTCGGCGGTGTTGATGGCCTCGACGTTGACCAGGAAGGCGTCGACCAGCCCGCGCAGGGTGTCGGCCTGGCGGGCCAGGCCCTCCGCGGCGTCGAGCAGACCGTTGGCCGCCCTCTCCGTCTCCAGCGCCGAGGCCGACACCCCGCCGATGCTGGTCGAGACCTGCCGGGTGCCCGTCGCCGCTTCGCAGGCGCTGCGGGCGATCTCGCCGGTTGCCGCCCCCTGCTCCTGCACGGCGGAGGCGATGGAGGTGCCGATCTGGTCGCTCTGGGCGATGATGCCGGCAATCTCGCGGATGGCCGCCACCGCGGCCTGGGACGCCTCCTGGACCTCGGCGATCTGCTGGGTGATCTCCTCGGTGGCGCGGGCGGTCTGGCCGGCGAGGTTCTTCACCTCGCCCGCGACCACGGCGAAGCCCTTGCCGGTCTCGCCGGCGCGCGCCGCCTCGATGGTGGCGTTCAGCGCCAGCAGGTTGGTCTGGCTGGCGATGCTGGTGATCAGGCCGGCCACCTCGCCGATCTTCTGCGTGGCGTGGCCCAGCCCGTCGATGCGGTCGCCGGCGCGGCGCGAGGCGTCCACCGCCTGGAGGGAGATGCGCGAGGAGGCGGCGACCTGCGTCCCGATCTCGGCGATGGCGCCGCTCAGCTCCTCGGCGGCGGCGGCCACCGTCTGCACGTTGACCGAAGCCTGCTGCGAGGCGCCGGCCACCGAGGTGGCCTCGCGCATGTTCCGGTCGGCGGTGGCCGACAGCGAGCGCGCCGTGGACTCCAGCGCCTCCACCGCCGTGCCGACGGTGTGGACCATGGCGGTGACGGTGGCGTCGAAGCGCTCGGTCAGCCGCTCCAGCGCGCGTGCCCGCTGCTCGGTGACGCGGTGCTCGACCTTCTGGCGCTCCCAGTGGTGGTGCAGGTCGATCTTGTGCTGGCGGAAGACCTCCACCGTGCGGGCCATCACCCCGATCTCGTCGCCGCGGCGGGTGCCCGGCACCGTCACGCCGGTGTCGCCGTCGGCCAGCCGCTGCATCACCGTGGTCATGGTGGCGAGCGGCCCGACGATGGCCCGGCTGACCATCAGGGCGAGCGTCGCCGCGGCCAGCGCGATCAGCAGGCCGAGGCCGCCCAGCTTGATCCCGGTTTCCCGGAAGGCCGCCGCCACGTCGTCCACGTAGATGCCCGAGCCGATCAGCCAGTCCCAGGGCTCGAACCCCCGCACGTAGGACAGCTTCGGCTCCGGCGTCGAGGAGCCCGGCTTGGGCCACAGATAATCGACGAAGCCGGCGCCGGCGGTCCGCACGACACGGGCGAACTCCACGAACAGCAGCTTGCCGTTGGGATCGGCGTTGCGCGACAGGTCCTGGCCGTCCAGCTCGGGGCGGATCGGGTGCATGATCATGCGGGGCGACAGGTCGGTGACGAAGAAATACTCGTCGCCGGCGTAGCGCAGCCGGCGCAGCGCTTCCTTCGCCGCCGTCTGGGCGGCCTCGCGCGACAGGGTCCCGGCGCGTTCCAGCCCTTCGTAATGGGCGACCAGCGAGTGGGCCACCTCGACCACGCTGCGGGTCTTGTCCTGACGGTCCTTCATCATTTCCGTGCGCAGGCCGTGCAGGCTGACCGCAGCGACCAGGGCGAGCCCGGCCGCCGCGGCGCCCAGAATGACGGTGATCTTGGCCTTGATGCTGATACGCTCGAACACCTGCGTTCCTCCGGTCCCATTATTGTGCGCGCCTTTTGCCGCGCGGGTGTTTGGCGCCGCAAGGGCGCAGGAACTCATGGCCGGCTCATGGTCTGGCCAGAATTCGTCTTTAATTTTTTCTTTGCAATCTTGCCGTCTGCCTGATCGTCGTCAAGGCGGATCGCGACCGGGCGTAAATTCGCCGCAGGCAAACGAACTCGGGAGGCCGGCGGCCCTCCGGCGAGTTTCTCCGGATCGGGCCGCCGGCACGGCCTTTCGAGCCCCGCGGACTCTCCGGCCTTGCAGGATGTCCGGGCCCGCCCTCCTTCCCCCCTTGTGTGGGCGGAGGTCGGAAGCCCGGCTTCAGAGGACGGTCAGCATGCGGGCCACCAGCGGGTGGCGGACGATGTCGGCCTCGCCCAGCCGGACCACCGCGATGCCGTCCAGAGCCTCCAGCCGGCCGGCGATGGCGGCGAGGCCGGACAGGTTGTCGAGCAGGTCGGTCTGGTCGGGATCGCCGGTCAGCACCATGGTGGAATGCCAGCCCAGGCGGGTCAGCAGCATCTTGATCTGGGCGTAGGTGCAGTTCTGCGCCTCGTCGATCACCACGAAGGCGTTGTTCAGCGTGCGCCCGCGCATGAAGCCGACCGGCGCGATCTCGATGGTGCCCTCGGCCATCAGCGCGCGCAGGCGCTTGGCGCCCAGCCGCTCGCTCAGCGCGTCGTAGAGCGGGCGCAGGAAGGGGGCCATCTTCTCGTGCAGGTCGCCCGGCAGGTAGCCCAGGCTCTCCCCCGCCTCGACCGCCGGGCGGGAGAGCACGATGCGGCTGACCTTGCCCTCCTCCAGCGCCTCGACCGCGGACGAGATCGCCAGGTAGGTCTTGCCCGTGCCGGCCGGCCCCAGGGCCACCACGAGGCTGTGCTCCCGGATCGCCTCGATCAGCCGGCCCTGGTTGGGGCTCTGCGGTTTGACCTTGCGGAGATAGCTCTGCTCGCGGCGCTCCCCGCCGCCCAGCGGATCCCAGCCGGCGGCCGGGAACAGCGGGTGGATCTTGGGCTCGGTCGCGGTGACGGCGCTGCCTTTGCTCGGGCGCTTGGCCATGTCGCTCTCCTCACGTCACGGTGGTGGGCGGGATTCCGGGCACAAAAAAGCCTCCCGCAGGGGGAGGCTCGCGGGGCCGTGGATGGCGGCCGTTGCGCCGGGAAGCGGCTTGCCGGTGCGAGGGCCGCGCCCGCCCCGCCGGGTCCGCGCGGGTGCGCGGCTGCGGCCGGGGCGGAAGGGGACGAAGGAGGATGCAAGCCGGCCTCGTTCGTGGGGGCAGGGAACCTCGCACCCTCAAGGATAGCCCCGGCGGCCCCCGGCGTCAGGCGAAATTGCGGGGATGGCGGACGGTCGCCTGGGGGTGGTGCAAGGGTGCCGGAAGGGGTGCCCCGTTCCTCCGGCCGGACCGGACCGTCCGCAGCTTTCCGGCGTTCGGGCCGCGGATGGCCCGGCCGGCCGGGCGGGCGGGCGGAGAATGCCCGCCCTGCGTGTGAAGGGTGCGGCGGAACGCCGTATTCTCGAAGCCCCGGTCCCCCACGAAAGCCTTTGCCCGCGGAATCGACTTCCGTTAACATTCCGGTGGTGGGGTGTGTTCCCGGTGCAACATGTTCGTGTGCGTGAACGGATCGGCCGGGGCCGATCGGCTTGTGACCCGCGGATGTCACTCCCCTGGTGCCGGGAAACGCTTGTACGAACCCGGTGCGCACCGCTAGAACGCGGACGGGTTGACTTCTTCCGCGCCGGCGCCTGCCGGGCGGGAGGCGAGACGGATCGGCGGGAACACAATTCAGGATGGCAGCGGTGAGCAGTGCCAGGCAGTTGGCCGAACGGGACATGCCGTTCCAGTTGCGGGGCAATTCCTTCACCATGATGGTGCTGAAGGTGAACGACCCCGCCTCGCCGGAGTTTTTCCCGCAGCTTGCCATCAAGGTGCGCCAGGCGCCCAACTTCTTCCGGAACGCGCCGGTGGTCCTCGATTTCGACGAGCTGGGCGAGGCGGCGCCCCGCTTCGACGTGGCGGCGCTGGTCACCAACCTGCGCGCGCTCTACCTGCTGCCGGTGGGCTTCCAGGGCGGGTCGCGCGCGGTGCAGGAAGGGGCGCTGGCCGCCGGGCTGACGCCCATGCCGGCCGGCCGCGCCACCAGGCTGGAGGCGGCGGCCAAGGCCGCCGATTCCCAGTCGGCCGGCCCGGCCCAGCCGGCACCGCCGCCCGAGCCGGTCTACCGCCCGACGCTGGTGATCACGGAGCCGGTGCGGTCCGGCCAGCAGATCTACGCGGAGAAGACCGATCTGGTGATCACCTCCTCGGTGTCGCCGGGAGCGGAGGTGGTGGCCGACGGCCATGTCCATGTCTACGGCGCGCTGCGCGGGCGGGCGCTGGCCGGGGTGTCGGGCGACACCGGCGCGCGCATCTTCTGCCAGAGCCTGGAGGCGGAGGTCGTCTCGGTCGCCGGCCTCTACCGCGTCAGCGAGGATATGGGCGACGACGTTTTGAAAAAGCCGGTGCAGGTCTTCCTGCGCGACGGCTACCTGCATATGGCGGCGCTGTAACCGGACGTGTTGGCGGCAACATTTAGGAATGTGGGAGAGGCTACGTTGGGCAAGATCATCGTCATGACCTCCGGCAAGGGTGGCGTCGGCAAAACGACCTCCTCCGCCGCTTTTGCGACCGGACTGGCCTTGCGCGGCTTCAAGACGGTCGTGATCGACTTCGACGTCGGGCTGCGCAACCTCGACCTGGTCATGGGCTGCGAGCGCCGGGTGGTCTTCGACTTCATCAACGTCATCAACGGCGAGGCCAAGCTGAGCCAGGCGCTGATCAAGGACAAGCGGATCGACAACCTCTACATCCTCCCCACCTCGCAGACCCGCGACAAGGACGCCCTCACCCGCGAGGGCGTGGAGCGCGTGCTGAACGAACTCGCCAAGGACTTCGACTACATTCTCTGCGACAGCCCGGCGGGCATCGAGCGGGGCGCCCTGATGGCGCTGTACTTCGCCGACCACGCGATCATCGTCACCAACCCCGAGGTCTCCTCGGTGCGCGACAGCGACCGCATCCTGGGCGTGCTGAACTCGCGCTCGCGCCGGGCCGAGCAGGGGCTGGAGCCGGTCACCCAGAAGCTTCTGCTGACCCGCTACGACCCGGAGCGCGTCGAGCGCGGCGAGATGCTGAAGGTCGACGACGTGCTGGAGATCCTGGCCATCCCGCTGCTCGGCGTCATTCCGGAGAGCCAGGCGGTGCTGCGCGCCTCCAACGTCGGCATGCCGGTCATCCTGGACGAGGCGTCGAACGCCGGCCAGGCCTACACCGACGCGGTCGGCCGCTTCCTGGGCGAGGACATCGAACACCGCTTCGTCACCCCCCAGAAGAAGGGCCTGTTCAGCCGCCTTCTGCGGAGGACCGCATGAGCATCTTCAATTTCTTCCGCTCCGCGGCGCGCCCGTCGGCCGTGCAGGCCAAGGAGCGGTTGCAGATCGTCATGGCCCACGAGCGCGCCGGGCGCTCGGGGCCGGACTATCTGCCGATGCTCCAGCAGGAGCTGCTGGCGGTCATCGCCAAATACATCGACATCGACCAGAACAAGGTCGAGGTGAAGCTCGACCGCGGCGGCGACTGCTCCACCCTGGAGGTGAACATCGAGCTGCCGAGCCGCGAGGCCGCCAAGGCGGCCAAGGACGCCGCCAAGGCGACCGCGGCCAAGCCCGGCGCGAAGCCGGCCAACGGCGGCAAGACCCCCGACGGCGACGGGGCGGAGGGCGCGGCACCGGTCAAGCTGGCGGCCGGCGGCAACGCGCTGACCAACGGCGGCGTCAAGAAGCGCCATTGAACGGGAGCCGCCGTTCATCGGCCGGCGCCGTTGACGGGGCCGGCGCCTGAAGAAGGGGCGCCGGGCCTCGACCGGCCGCAACCGCGGGCGGATGCCCTTTCCCCTGACGCTGCCCGGCATACCACCGCCCTCGCGCCCGCCTTGCACCTCCGTCCGGGTTTACGCCCGTCTTGCGACGGGGTATCAACGGACGTCCGCCCGGGCGGAGGGCGGCGTCAGCGGAGGGGGAAGGGCGGCCGATGTTCCTCGATTGCACCCGGCTGATCGCCGGCAACCAGCCCCGCCTGTCCAACGGCATCGCGGTGACCGACGTGGACGGCGACGGCGCGTTCGAGCTGGTGGTTGCGGGCTACCGCACGGGCAACCTCGTCCTGAAGTGGGACGGCGAGCGGCTGGTCGACGTCGCCGACCCGGTCCTGGCCGATCCCGGGGGATGCGCCGTCGGGCTGGCCGCCGCCGACGTGGACGGCGACGGGCGCGAGGAGATCTACATCCTCAACTCCGACCGCGGCAGCGGGCCGAAGGACATGGGCGACCGGCTGTTCGCCGGCTTCGGCGAGCGCTGGATCGATCTGCTGGCCCAGGCGGAGAACGCCGGGGTCGCCAACCACGTCGCCGGCCGCTCGGTGGCGGCGCTGGACCGCCACGGGCACGGCCGCTACGGCTTCGTCGTCGCCACCGACGGCGCTCCCTTCCGGCTGTTCGAGCTGAGCCGGCGCGGCCGGTTGGAGGACGCGGCGGAGGAGGCGGGGATCGACATGATCGTCGCCGGGCGCGGGCTGGTCAGCCTGCCCTTCCTGTCGGACCGCATGGACCTGTTCGCCGCCAACGAGGGCGGTCCCAACTTCCTGTTCCGCAACCTGGGCGACGGCACCTTCGAGGAGATCGCCGGGGAGCGCGGCATCGCCGATTCCCGCACCGCCGGCCGCGGCGTGGTGGCGCTCGACGCCGACGGGGACGGGCTGTTCGACCTGCTCGTCGGTTCCTGGGACGGGCCGCAGCGCCTGTTCCTGCAACGGGCGGGCGGCGCCTTCGTGGACGCCGCCCCGCCCGACATGGCGCTGCCCGGGCGCGTCGCCTCGGTGATCGCCGCCGACTTCGACAACGACGGCCACGAGGAGCTGTTCTTCAACCTGCACGGCGCGCCCAACCGCCTGTTCGGCTGGCGCCACGACGAATGGCAGGCGATCGATGTGGGCGACGCGCTGGAGCCCAGGGGCCACGGCACCGGGGCGGCCGTCGCCGACATCGACGGCGACGGGCGGCTGGAACTGCTCATCGCCCACGGCAACGGCACCGGCACGCCGCAGCCGCTGTCCCTCTACCGCTCGCCGCCGAACGGCAACGGCTGGCTGCGCGTGCTCCCGCTCACCCCGCACGGCGCGCCGGCCCGGGGCGCGGTGGTCACCTGCCTGGCCGGCGGGCGGCGCCAGCTCCGCGGAATCTGTGCCGGGTCCGGCTATCTCTCGCAGATGGAGCCGGTTGCCCATTTCGGCCTCGGGCCGCTCCGCGCGGTGGAGCGGGTCGAGGTGCGCTGGCCCGACGGGACGATCGCCGTCATCGACCACCCGCCGGCGGGGCGGGTGCTGACCGTGCCCTATCCGCCGGAGTGAGCCGGCGGCGGCGGGGGACAATTCAGCACATTTCAGCGCGGCAAGAATTTTAAACTTTTCTGCAAGGTATCCGGCCCTTACTTTACGCGCGCCCGCGGCGGCCCCCCTGGGGCGGCCGCGGCCTGGAGATGAACGCGCTGTAAGCAACCCGAACGATAAGGGGCGCCGACCCCGCCGGCCGGCGACCGCAGGCATCATGGCTAGACGCGACGTTCCCCTGACCGGGGTGGAACGGTTTTTCGACGTGGACGAGGTCATCGTCTCGAAGACGGACCTCAAGGGCCGCATCACCTATGCGAATCGCGTCTTCCAGCGCGTCGCAGGCTACAGCGAAGCGGAGCTGATGGGGGCGCCCCATTCCATCGTGCGCCACCCGGACATGCCGCGCTGCGTCTTCAAGCTGCTGTGGGACACGCTGGGCGCCGGGCAGGAAATCTTCGCCTACGTGATCAACCGGGCGCGCAACGGCGACCACTACTGGGTCCTGGCGCACGTCACGCCCAGCCGCGACGTCGAGGGGCGGCTCGTCGGCTACCATTCCTCCCGTCGGGTGCCGGAGCGTTCGGCCATCGACAAGGTGGCGCCGCTCTACCGCACCCTGCTGGACATCGAGAACAAGCACGCCGACCGCAAGGAGGGCATGGACGCGGCCTTCGCCGCCGTGGTCGCCCTGCTGACGGAGAAGGGGATCGGGTATGACGAATTCGTCTTCTCTCTCTAGGGCGGTCGCCCTGGCGCTGGCGGCGGCGGTGCTGGTCGCGGCGGTGCTGGCGCTCGATCTGGCGGGGGCCGGCGGTGCCGGCCTGCGGCTGGGGCTGGGCATGGTGGCGCTCGCCGCGCTTGGCGGGGTCCTGCTCTGCCTGGTCCGCGCCCGCGCCGCCGTGGCGCAGGCGGCGACGGTGTGCCGGGCGGTGGCGCGCGGCGACTTCGAGGCGCGCGTGGTGGGGACGCGCGAGCGGGGCGACCTGGGCGACCTGATGGAGACCCTGAACGACGCCATCGACCGCACCGACGCCTTCATCCGCGAGGCCGCCGCCTCCATGAGCCACGTGTCGGCCAACAAGTATTTCCGGCGCATCGTGCTGAAGGGCATGCAGGGCAGCTTCCTGCACGCCAGCCGCACCATCAACACCGCCACCGACGCCATCGCCGGGAAGGTCGCCGGCTTCGCCGGGGTCACCGAGCGGTTCGAAGGCCAGATCCGCGCGGTCTGCGCCGAGGTCGCGGGCACCGCGCATCAGCTGGAGGTGTCGGCCCGCACCATGGAGTCGGACGCGCAGACCGCCACCGGCAAGGCGTCCTCGGTGGCCGCGGCGGCGGCCCAGACGGGCTCCAGCGTCGGCAGCGTCGCCGCCGCCACCGAGGAGCTGTCCGCCTCCATCGGCGAGATCGCGCGGCAGGTCGACCAGGTGGCCCGGGTGGCAGGGAACGCGGCGGGCGAGGCGGAGCGCTCCAACGCGCTGGTCGCCCAGCTCTCCGGCGCGGCCCGGACGGTCGGCGACGTGGTCACCCTGATCAACGACATCGCCAGCCAGACCAACCTGCTGGCGCTGAACGCCACGATCGAGGCGGCGCGCGCCGGCGAGGCCGGCAAGGGCTTCGCCGTGGTGGCCCAGGAGGTCAAGCGGCTGGCCGACCAGACCGGCAAGGCCACCGGCGAGATCGCCGGCCAGATCGCCGGCATCCAGTCCTCCACCGAGGAGGCCGTCGGCGCCATCGTCGGAATCGGCCAGATCATCCAGGACATCAACGAGATCGCCGGCGGCATCGCCGCCGCCATCGACCAGCAGGGGGCGGCGACCCGCGAGATCGTCGCCAACATGGAGCAGGCGGCGGCCGGCACCCGTGCCGTCACCCACGACATCCGGGACGTGACCGACGCCGCCGAGCGCACCAGCGGCGCCGCCCATGAGGTCTTCGCCGCGTCGGAGCAGATGGCCGCCCAGGCCGACCGCCTGACCCGCGAGGTCCAGGTGTTCCTGGACGAGATGCACAAGGTGGCGTGACGCGGGCGGGGGCGGCCCCGGCCGGGGGGCGCCGCCCGCTTTTTCGGCGGGTGTCCGAAGGCGCGGCATATGGCGCTTTTTTCGGCAGGCGCTTTCGCCCCGCGGCGTGATTTTGCGGTGCAAGCAATCCTTTTCTGTGACTTGGGGCATGTTTTGTTGCGCTGCACCCATGGCCGGCGGCGGGCGGGGGCGGCGGCAGGGCGCCCCCGCCCGCTGTGTGGGCGATCACTCTCCTGGCTGGCGCGGATTTGATCATCGTAACGGGAAAGAAGCCGTATGAACAGTATGGTTAACGAATTCCATTCTTCTTGTGGGCGTTGCCCGGCTTGACGATTCCCGCGGGGCGCATGACTCGGGGTCGATTGGCATGCCGTTTGATGAGTCGTTGAAATGCATTCGTTTTAAAGGCGAGCACGGAAGGGTCGGGAACGATGAGCATGGCGGGAAACGATCTGTTTGAGCTGTCGCGCGGCGTTCTCGACGTCGCGTCGAAGAAGGTGTCGCTGATCGAGGACATCACGCGCCGCACCAAGATGCTGGCCATGAACGCGCTGATCGAGGCGGCGCGGGCCGGCGACGCCGGGCGCGGCTTCGCGGTGGTGGCCAACGAGGTGTCGGAGATCTCCACCCAGGTGAGCAGCATCACCAAGGAGCTGCGCTCGGAGATCGTGGCGCGCGTCGATCACCTGACCACCACCGGCAGCGCCATGGTGCGGGAGATGCACGGCAAGCGCCTGGCCGACCTGTCGCTCAACATGATCGAGATCATCGACCGGAACCTGTATGAGCGCTCCTGCGACGTGCGCTGGTGGGCGACCGACAGCGCGGTGGTCGACTGCGTGGCGGATCCGACGCCGGAGAACCGGCGCCACGCCGCGCACCGGCTGAGCGTGATCCTGGAATCCTACACGGTCTATCTCGACCTGTGGGTCGCCGACCTGAAGGGCGAGGTCATCGCCGTCGGCCGCCCCGACCGCTACCGCGGCGCGCTCGGCGCCCGTGTCGGCGACGAGGCGTGGTTCCGCCACGCGCTGGCCACCCGCA
The DNA here is from genome assembly GCA_023416455.1 of Pseudomonadota bacterium. Classification (GTDB taxonomy): domain Bacteria; phylum Pseudomonadota; class Alphaproteobacteria; order Azospirillales; family Azospirillaceae; genus Azospirillum. The sequence goes on from JAEZHQ010000351.1 coordinate 12,807, forward strand.
ACGGCACCGAATTCACGGTCGGCGACCTGACGCGCAACCCCCGACTGGACGACCGTGTGGTCGCCACCTACGCCACCGCGATCCGCCGGGACGGGACGACGGACGGCGAGCCGATCGGGGTGCTCGGCATCTTCTTCGACTGGGAACCGCAGGCCGCCGCCGTCGTCCAGGGCGTCCGGCTGGAGGAGACCGAGCGCGACCGCTCGCGCTGCCTCCTGCTCGACGCCCGGCACCGGGTCATCGCCTCGTCCGACGGGCGGGGGCTGCTGACCGAGACCCTGCCGCTGCGCCGGACCGGCGACAGCATGGGCCACTACGCCGACTCCGAGGGCCGCACCATCGGCTATGCGCTGACGCCGGGCTACGAGACCTACAAGGGCCTCGGCTGGTACGGGGTCATCGTGCAGGAGCGCGGGCGCTGAGGCGGCGGGGCCGGTAAGGCAGGCATTCCACCCCCGCTCTGGTCATCGCGCGGGGGTGGTTTAAACTTCGCCAGCCGCGTTGCTGGAGTCCCATAGCATGCCTGCGTCCACCCGCCGTCTTTACGTCCGCCGCGACGTCTTTCCGATCGCCGGCACCTTCCGCATTTCCCGCGGTTCCAAGACCGAGGCCGAGGTGGTGGTGGCCGAGGTGGTCGAGGGGTGCCAGCGCGGACGCGGCGAATGCGTCCCCTACGCCCGCTACGGCGAGACCGTGGCGGGGGTGGTGCGGACGCTGGAATCCCTGGGCGGCGAGGTGGCGGGCGGGCTGGACCGCGAGCGGCTGCGCGGCCTGATCCCGCCGGGGGCGGCCCGCAACGCGCTGGACTGCGCGCTGTGGGACCTGGAGGCCAAGCGCGCGGGCAAGCCGGCCTGGCGGCTGGCCGGCCTGCCGGAGCCGCCGAAGCCGCTGGTCACCTGCTTCACGCTCAGCGTCGACGAACCCGCCGCCATGGCCGCCGTGGCCCGCGCGCGGGCGCCGGATCACCCGATCCTGAAGATGAAGCTGACCGGGGAGGGCGACCTGGAGCGCGTCCGCGCCGTGCGGGAGGTTGCCCCGGCCGCGCGCCTGGTGGTGGACGCCAACGAAGCCTGGACGCTGGAGCAGCTCGGGCGCTTCGCCCCGGTGCTGGCCGGGCTCGGCGTCGAGCTGATCGAGCAGCCGCTTCCCGCCGGCCAGGACGAGGCGCTGCGCGGATTCCACAGCCCGGTGCCGCTGGGCGCCGACGAATCCTGCCACGGGCTGGAGTCGCTGGAGGCGCTGTCCGGACTTTACGCGGTGGTCAACATCAAGCTCGATAAGGCCGGCGGGCTGACCGAGGCGTTGGCGCTGAAGCGGGCGGCGGAGGCCGCCGGCTTCGGGGTGATGGTCGGCTGCATGGTCGCCACCTCGCTCGCCATGGCGCCCGCCGTTCTGGTCGCGCAAGGGGCGCGTTACGTCGACCTCGACGGGCCGCTGCTGCTGGCCGAGGACCGCACGCCGGCCCTCACCTACGACGGCGCGGTGCTGCACCCGCCGGCCCCGGAGCTGTGGGGGTGAGCGGTCCCTCCGGCAGCCTGCCCGCCGGCAATCTGGCCGGCAATCTGATGGATGGCCTGCCGCCCGGGCGGCTGCCCGGTGAGCTGTTCACGACCCTGGCGGCGGCGGCGGGCACGCGGATCGAGCGGATCGTCTCCACCGGGCAGGCGTCGCCCGCCGGCTTCTGGTACGATCAGGGCTGGGACGAGTTCGTTCTGCTGGTGCAGGGGGCGGCGGCGCTGGAGATCGCCGGCGCCGGTGCGGCGGTGGAGGAACGCCGGCTCGGCCCCGGCGACTGGGTGATGATTCCCGCCCGCACCCGCCACCGCGTCGCCTGGACCGCTCCCGACGCGGCCACCGTCTGGCTGGCGGTCCACATCGCCGGTCCGGACGGCGGGCCGCATCCATGACGGGCGGGAGCGGACGGCCATGACCATCGCCCCCATGACCATCAATCCATGACCATCGACCTGACGCGCGCCCGCGCCGAGACGCCGGGGACCCGCCATGTGGCGCATTTCAACAACGCGGGCGCCGCGCTGCCGCCGCAGCCGGTGATCGACGCGGTGGCCGGGCATCTGGCCCTGGAGGCCCGCATCGGCGGCTACGAGGCCGCCGCGCGCAACGCCGCGGCGGTGGAGCGGACCTACGACGCGGTGGCGGCGCTGCTCAACTGCGGGCGCGACGAGGTGGCGCTGGTGGAGAGCGCCACGGTGGCCTGGGACGCCGCCTTCGCGGCGCTCGCCTTCGGCCCCGGCGACCGCATCCTGACCGCGCGGGCCGAGTATGCGGCCAACCTCATCCCCTTCCTCCAGACCGTCCGGCGCAGCGGCGCGGCGGTTGAGGTCATCCCCAACGACGAGCACGGCCGGACCAGCCCCGAAGCGCTGGAGGCGATGATCGACGGGCGGGTCAGGCTGATCGCCGTCACCCACATCCCGACCAACGGCGGGCTGGTCAACCCGGCCGCGGCCATCGGCCGGGTGGCCCGCCGGCACGGCATCCCCTACCTGCTCGACGCCTGCCAGACGGTGGGGCAGATGCCGCTGGACGTGGAGGAGATCGGCTGCGACTTCCTGTCGGCGACCGGCCGCAAGTTCCTGCGGGGTCCGCGCGGCACCGGCTTCCTCTATGTGCGCCGGCGCTGGCTGGAGGCCGGCATCGAGCCGCACCTGCTCGACCTGCACGGGGCGCGGCTGGTGGCCGCCGACCGCTACGAGATGCGCCCCGACGCCCGCCGTTTCGAGCTGTGGGAGAGCAACGTCGCCGCCCGCATCGGCCTGGGGGTGGCGGTGGACTACGCGCTGTCCTGGGGGCTGGCGGCGATCCGGGAGCGCGCCTTTGCGCTGGCCGACGGCCTGCGGGCGCGGCTGGCCGGACTGCCCGGCGCCGTGCTGCACGACCTCGGGGTCGAGCGCTGCGCCATCGTGACCTTCACCCTGGACGGCGTCGCGCCGCAGCGGATCAAGGCGGCGCTGGGTGCCCAGGGGATCAACCTGTCGGTGTCCACCGCCCCCTCCACCCGCCTCGACATGGACGCGCGCGGCCTGACCGAGGTGGTTCGGGCCTCCCCCCACTACTACAACAGCGAGGACGAGGTGGAGCGGCTGGTGGCGGCGCTGCACGCCTTGTAATACGGACGGCGCTGTGAAGGCGTCGTCCGTATCACCCCTTCGATCGATGCCATCGCATTGATCTGTTGGGTTTTACCGGCGGCGCTCCGTGTTCATGCGCCGCCGGTATGACAACGCTGGCTCTCGGCAAAAGGGAGCCACGTCCATACCCACACTCACGGTGGTCCGCAGCAACCTTCATTCATTTTTCGAAGGCTGCGCCCAACAAGCAGCGCCGGCTTCAACGGATTGACGGTGTCCCTTTCAACCGCGCAGCGGCGGGACATCGCCGGGCGGCGGCATCCTTGTCGCCGTCCGCCACACCCGCAGACCAAAGACCGCGAAGAGGATCGTGACCAGCGGGTTGAGGATGTTGAAGAAGCAATACACGGCAAAGCCGGTCGCCGGCACGCCGAGCGCCGCGGCCATGTAGGCCCCGCAGCTGTTCCAGGCGATGAGCGGCGATGTCACGGTGGCCGAGTCCCCGACGACACGGGACAACAGCACGGGCGGGAGCCCCCGCTTGGCAAACTCGCCCTTGAACAGCCGACCGGGCAAAGCGATCGAGATGTACTGGTCCGAGGTGACGACGTTGGCCCCAATGCAGGTGGCGACCACGGTGGTCACCAGCCCGCCGACGGACTGCATCCGATGGATTACCGGATCGATCAGGCGGTTGAGCAGCCCGGCGTGCTCCACCGTCGCGCCGAAGGAGAGCGCGGTGATGATCAGCCATACGGTGGTCATCATGCTGGACATGCCGCCACGCGTCAGGATCGTGTCGAGGGCCGCATTGCCGCTCTGCGCGGTGAAGCCGGTGGCGAGCGCCATCCACACCCCCTTCACCGCAGCCACCGCGGGCGGCAGTTCCGGCGCGGCGGCGAACGCGATGACACGCTCCGGCTCCTGAACGACCGCCAGGATGCCGCCGGCGAGTGCACCGAAGAAGATGGTGATGAAGGGCGGGAATCGGATGATCGACAGGCCGAGGACGAGCAGCAGCGGCGTGAAGGCCCACAGCGACACTGCAAAGCGGCTTTCGATGTCGGACACCATGGCGGACGCGTCGAAATCGCCGGGAGCCCCCAGCGCCGCGAACAGGGCGGTGGCGATGAGGAGGGCGGGAACCGAGGTGAACAGAGACTCCCGGATGTGTTCGTAGATTCCGGATCCCGCCACCGCGGTCGCCAGATTGGCTGTGTCGGAGAGCGGCGAGGCCTTGTCGCCGAAATAGGCCCCGGAAATAACGGCGCCGGCCGTGATCTCCGGCGACAGGTTCATGCTCGCGGCGACGCCCATCAGGCCGATGCCGACGGTGCCCGCCACCGTCCAGGAACTTCCGATGCTGACGCCGATCATCGCGCAGATGAGCGTGGTCGTCGCGTAGAAGTAGTTCGGGCTGAGGATGTGGAGGCCGTAATATACCATCGCCACGATGGTTCCGCTGAGCGCCCAGGTCCCGATCAGCGCCCCCACCGCCAGCAGGATCATGATGGGGGCGAGCCCGGTCGAAACGCCGTCGATCACCGCCTGGCGAAGCCCCTCCCAGGGCATGCCGTTCTTCCAGGCTATTCCCGCCGCGACGATCCCGGCGAACAGCAGCGCCACCTGATTGGGGCCGGCGGACGCGTCCTTGCCGAACAGCAGGTAGGACAGTGCCAGCAGACCGATGAGGGCGGCCATCGGAACCAGGGCGTCAAGCAGCGACGGGA
>JAEZHQ010000415.1 GCA_023416455.1 Pseudomonadota bacterium
CGACGAGGCCGGGGCCAGGGCGCTGGCCGCCGCCCTCGGCGAGGGGCTGAGGCGCACCTTCCCGCCCGGCCCCGACGGGGCCGGCTTGGCCTGGAAGGGCGAACCGATCGTCGCCCCGGCCGACGGCCGCTACGACGTCGTCCTTCCGACGCTGTCCATCGCCGATCCCGGCGGGGCGCGAATCGAGGTGGGCACGGTCCGGCTGACGGTGCGCCCGCTGGAGGGCGGAGCCCACGCCGTCACCGCCACCCTGCCGGACAGCATCCCGGTGCTCCACGCCGGCAAGCCGTCGGCCAGCATCCGCATCGGCCGGCAGCGGCTGGCCGGCGTCTGGTCCGGCGCCCATGAGACCCTGCTGTCCCTGGACGCGGAGTACGGCGACCTGTCGGTCACCGGCGCCGGCAACGACGGCAACCTGTCGATCGGCGCCGTCACCCTCACCGCCGACCTCAAGCCGGACGGCCCCACCACCTGGAGCGGCCCCGCGGCGGTGGCGGTCAGCGGGGTCACCCTGCTCGACGAGCGCAAGCGGGAGATCCTGAAGCTGGCCGGCCTGACCGTCGAGGGCAGCTACAGCCGCATCGACCTGGCGCGCTCCGCGGCGTTGCAGCGCCTGGCGGAGCGCCACGGCCAGGCCGGAACCGAACCGACGGCGGCGGAGCTTCTGCCGGCCCTCCAGGGGCTGATGGCCGGGATGACCGTCCGCACGCGCCTGACCGGCCTGTCCGGCCTCAACCCCGACGACGGCACCCGGGGCACGCTGGAGCATCTCGCCTTCAGCGGCGGCGTCGAGGGGCTGGACCAGCCGCTGGCCGAGGTCAGCCTGGGCTTCGAGGCCAGGGGCCTGACCCTGGCCCCGCCGATGGCCCCGGCGGCCCTGCTTCCGGAGCGGCTGGACATCCGGTTCAGCGCCGCCAAGCTGCCGACCACCGCCCTCTGGCAGGCTTTCACCGACGCCGCCCTCCAGGGCGAGCGCGCGGCCACCGCGGGACTCCAGCCGGCCGCGCCACCGATGACGCCGGCCGCGGCGGACGCCCTGCCCGGCCGCCTGGTCGCCGCCCTGGCGGAGGCCGGCAGCGAGCTGCGGATCGACCGCCTGACGGTGGACGGCCCGGCCGCCTCGGGCAGCGTCACCGGCAGCGCGCGGGTGGCGGCCGACACCGCCTTCGGCGTGGTCGGCGGCGTCACGGTCCTACTGAACGGGCTGGACCGCCTGGCCAAGGCGCTGCAACCGAAGGCCGGGCAGAAGCCGGACAAGGAGACGACCGACGCGCTGGGCGTCATCGCCATGCTCCAGGCCATGGGGCAGGCGGGCAAGGACGCCGGCGGCGCCGACCAGCGCAGCTACCGCATCGAGATGACCGGGACCGGCGAGGTCCTGCTCAACGGCGCCGACATGGGTCCGCTTCTGGGCATGGGCCGGGACGCGGGCCAGGACGATGGGGACGACGAGGCGTTCGAGGAGGAGGAGCCGCCGCCCCCGCCGAAGAAGGGCGCACGGCGGAATTGAGACCGCCGCCGCCGGCATCCGGAGATCGCTCTTGCATAGGACGGCGCACTTTCACATATCTGCGCCGTCCCGACCCTACCACCAACAAGAATGATCGATGGTGAATCCATGACCGAGGAACGGCTCAGTTTCCAGGCCGAGGTCAGCCGCCTGCTCGACATCGTCGCGCACTCGCTCTACAGCGAGAAGGACGTCTTCCTGCGCGAGCTGGTCTCGAACGCCTCCGACGCCTGCGACCGCCTGCGCTATGCGGCGCTGACCCAGCCCGAGCTGTCGGCCGACGACCCGAACCTCCAGATCCGCCTGATCGCGGACAAGGAGGCGCGGACCCTGACCGTCGCCGACAACGGCATCGGCATGAACCGCGAGGATCTGGTCGAAAATCTCGGCACCATCGCCCGGTCGGGCACCGCCGCCTTCATGCGCTCGCTCAGCGGAGACAGCAAGAAGGACGTCAGCCTCATCGGCCAGTTCGGCGTCGGCTTCTATTCGGCCTTCATGGCCGCCGACCGCGTCGAGGTGCTGACCCGCAAGGCGGGCGAGGCCCAGGGCTGGCGCTGGGTCTCCGACGGCAAGGGGGAGTTCACCATCGGCGAGGCCGAGGGCCTGCCGCGCGGCACCCGCATCCTCCTCCACCTGCGCGAGGGCGACGACGAGTATCTGGAGGAGCACCGGCTCTCCGCCATCGTCCGCAAATACTCCGACCACATCGCCATCCCCATCCTGTTCGGCCCCGAGGGCGGCGAGGGCAAGACGCTGAACAGCGCCTCGGCGCTGTGGATGCGCCCGAAGAACGAGATCACGCCCGACCAGTACAAGGAATTCTACCACCACGTCGGCCACGCCTTCGACGAGCCCTGGCTGACCCTGCACTGGCGGGCCGAGGGCGCCATCGAATACACCAACCTGCTGTTCGTGCCGTCCACCAAGCCCTTCGACCTGTTCGACCCCAAGCGCGCCCACCAGGTGAAGCTCTACGTCAAGCGGGTGTTCATCACCGACGCGGCCGAGGGGCTGATCCCGCCCTACCTGCGGTTCCTGCGCGGCGTGGTGGACAGCGAGGACCTGCCGCTCAACATCTCGCGCGAGATGCTCCAGCACAACCCGATGCTGGCCAAGATCCGCGCCGGCATCACGCGGCGCATCCTGTCGGAGCTGGGCCGGAAGTCCAGGGACGCGGAGAAGGCGGCCGAATACACGGCCTTCTGGGAGAATTTCGGCGCGGTCCTGAAGGAGGGCCTCTACGACGACTACGAGCACCGCGAGGAGCTGCTGAAGCTTCTGCGCTTCCGCAGCACCGCCGGCGACGGGCTGGTCTCGCTGGAAGAGTATCTGGGCCGCATGAAGGAAGGCCAGGAGACCATCTTCACCATCTCCGGCGACGACATCGAGGCGCTGAAGAAGAGCCCGCAGCTCGAAGGCTTCCGGGCCAAGGGCGTCGAGGTTCTCCTGCTGACCGACCCGGTGGACGAGTTCTGGGTGCCCGCCGTCGGCGCCTTCCAGGGCAAGCCCTTCAAGTCGGTCACCCGCGGCGGCGCCGACCTCGGCAAGATCACCGGCGGCGCGGAGAAGCCGGCCGACGCGGCACCGGAGGGCGAGCTGTCCGACCTGCTCGCCCTGCTGAAGCTGACGCTCGCCGACGCGGTGAAGGACGTCCGCCCGTCGGAGCGGCTGACCGACAGCGCCGTCTGCCTCGTCGCCGACGAGAACGACATGGACATGCATCTGGAGCGCCTGCTGAAGCAGCACAAGCAGCTCGGCATGGATGCCCCGGCCGCCAAGCGCATCCTGGAGGTCAACCCGTCCCACCCGCTGATCAAGCGCCTCGCCGAGCGCGCCAAGGCGGAGGGTGCCGCGACCGCGCTGGACGACGCCGCCTGGCTCCTGCTCGACCAGGCGCTCGTCGTCGAGGGCGAACCCCTGCCCGATCCGGCCGCCTTCGCCCGCCGCCTCGCCGGCGCCATGGAGAAGGGGCTGGCCTGACCGCCCACGGCGGAGCGGGTCAGCCCGGGACCACCCGCTCCGCCGGGAACACCAGCGTCATGGTGGTGCCGTCGTTCGGCGAGGAGGCGATCTCCAGCCGGCCGCCGTGAAGCTCCACCAGGCGCCGGGTCAGGGGCAGGCCGAGCCCGGTGCCGACGTGGTTGCGGCTGAGCGCGCTGTCGATCTGGCCCCAGGGCTCCAGCGCCTTGGCCAGTTCGTCCGGGGTCATGCCGATGCCGGTGTCGTGGACCGACAGGGCCAGCGAGCCGTCCCCGGCGACCCGGCCGCTCAGCGTCACCACCCCATCGGGTGGCGTGAACTTCACCGCGTTGGACAGCAGGTTCAGCAGCATCTGGCGCAGCGAGCGCTCGTCCGCCCGCAGGGGCGGCAGCCCGGACGGAAGCGCCGTCTCGATCCGCACACCGGCGCGCGCCGCCCGCTCGGCGAGCAGGCGGGCGCTGCCGGCGGCGACACGGCGCACATCGACCTGGCCCTCCTTCAGCTCCAGCCGGTCGGCCTCCGCCTTGGCGAGGTCGAGCAGGTCGTTGATCAGCGCCATCAGGTGGCGGCCGCTCTCGGCGATGTCGCTGGCATACTCGCGGTAGAGCGGGTTGGCGTGCGGCCCCAGAACCTCCTGCTCCAGCAGCTCCGCGAAGCCCATCATGGCGTTCAGCGGCGTGCGGATCTCGTGGCTCATGCTGGCCAGGAAGGCGGTCTTGGCACGGGTGGCGGCCTCGGCGGCGCGGAGCGCCTCGTGGAACTGGCCGGTGCGCAGCGCCGCCAGCTCCACCGAGGCGACCATCAGGTCCATGCCCGAGCCGACGCCGCGGTAACGGCCGCCCTCGACCACCACGAAGCCGGCGGTGAGCGCGCCCGGCTTGTCCCGCGCGATCCGCCGCCCGACCTCGACCAGGGGAAGCGCCGCCTCGACCACCAGCGGCTCGGGATCCATGAAACGGTGGACCGGGCGGTCCCGATGGCCGGGGTCGGACCGGGACAGGGCGGCGCGGTCGACCAGCCCGAGGACGGCGCCGTCCGGGCGCCCGTCCGCCAGCACCGCCACCGCGCCCAGCGCGGGGTCGGCGGCGAAGCGCTCCAGCAGCGCGGCGCAGAGCGCGTCCGGCCCCACCGGCGGCACCGGAACGGCCAGCCGGGCCGCGCCCGGCGCCGCGTCCTCGTCCGGCACACCGGTGGCGCCGCCGCTGCTCGAATCGGGGAGAAGCACCGGGACTCGGCCTTTCGTCCTGTCGCGAAGCCCGCCGGGGACAGTCCCGCGGACGGTCGAGAATAGCAGCCGATTATGAGCAATTGGTTGCCGCACGGGCCGCGGCGGGGTCCGGGCCGCGGCAAATCCCTTGCCGAACGCGCCCCATGGAGACAGGCTGTGCCCGACGAAGCGACATCGGACGCCCCAATGGCCCCCATTCTCCAGTCCCTGGCGACCCTGCCGTCCTACCTGCTTTTCGCCGCCGTGATGTTCGGCTTCCTGCTGCTGTTCATCGCCGCCTACACCGCCGTCACGCCCTACCGCGAGCTGGCCCTGGTCCGTCAGGGCAACACCACCGCCGCCATCAGCCTGGGGGGCGCGATGATCGGCTTCGCCCTGCCGCTGATGAGCGTCGCCTCCCACACGACCAGCCTGCTCGACCTGGCGGTCTGGGGGCTGATCGCCCTCCTGTCCCAGATCGCCGTCTATCTCGTCGTCTCCCGGCTGCTGCTGCCCGGCTTCCGCGCCGGCATCGAGGCCGACCGCACCGCCTACGGCGTGCTACTCGGCAGCCTCTCGGTCGCCGTCGGGCTGCTCAACTACGGCTCGCTGACCTATTGAGAGGACGCCCGCGATGAAACGCTCCCGCGCCGTCGCCGCCCTGCTTCTGGGCGGCGTCACCCCGCTGCTGATCGCCTGTGGCGAGGACGCCCCCCAGGAGGCCGCCGTCTACCCGTCGCTGAGCGCCTGCATGGGCGAGCTTCCGGCCGAGGAATGCCGCGCCGCCTTCGCCGCCGCCCACGAGGAGCACGAGGCCAGCGCCCCCCGCTTCACCAGCCGGCAGGAGTGCGAGGCGGAGATGGGCGAGGGAGCCTGCACCGCCACCCGCGAGGCCCGCGACGGGGGCTTCGCGGACGTCTTCGTTCCCGCCTTCGTCGGCTTCATGATCGGCCGCAGCCTGGGCGGCAGCTACGCCCAGCCCGTCTATTTCGACCGCGAGGGCTACGCCCGCAGCGGCGGCATGCGGGTCGGCCGGCTTCCGGCGGGTGCCGGCGGGACGGCGGGGGCGGGAGCGGGGGCCGGAGCGGGGGGAGGCTCCTACTACTACCGGGGCGGCTCGGGAGGCGGCGGCTCCCTCACCGTCGCCCGGCCGGGGCGCAACGCCGGCTTCGGCGCCACCGGCGCGGCGCGGGGCTTTTCCGGGAGCTGAGCCCATGGAGCGCGTGCGGACGCCACCCCGCCCGGACTGGGCGGCGCGCCTGGAGGGCATCGGCTTTCCCTTCCACACCGACCCCGACGGCACCCCCTACTGGGACGAGAGCGCCCACTGGCGCTTCTCGCTGGCCGAGATCGAGACCCTGGAGGCGGCCGCCGGCGAGGTCTACGGGCTGTGCGAGGCCGCCGTCGACGCGGTGGTTTCCCAGGGCCTGTACGAGGAGGTCGGCCTGCCCCCGTGGGTGGCCCCCGCCGTGGAGGCGAGCTGGGCGCGCCGCGACGCCGGGGACATGGCGCTTTACGCCCGCTTCGACTTCGCCTGGGACGGCCGCGGCGGGCCGCCCAAGGCCCTGGAGCTGAACGCGGAGACACCGACCGCGCTGTATGAGACGGCGGTGGCGCAATGGTGCTGGCTCCAGGACCGCCACCCCGAGGCCGACCAGTTCAACAGCCTGGAGGAGGCGCTCGTCGGGCGCTGGGAGGCCCGCGCCCGGGCCTGCCCGCGGCTGGCCGCCCGGGAGGAGGCGGTCCATTTCGCCTGCCTCATGCCCCACCCGGAGGACGAGGCGACCGTCGCCTACCTCCAGACCCTCGCGCTCAAGGCCGGCCTGGCCACCAAGGCGATGCCGATCCAGGCCATCCGCTGCGACGACCGGGGGCAGCGCTTCCTCGACGACGCCGACCGGCCCATCCACCATCTGTTCAAGCTCTACCCGTGGGACTGGATGATCCACGAGGACGCCGGCCGCACGCTGGTCGCCGCCGCCGCGGCGGGACGGATCACGATGATCGAGCCGGCCTGGAAGATGGTCATGGCCTCCAAGGGGCTGTTCGCCATCCTCTGGCGCCTCTTCCCCGGCCATCCCAACCTGCTGCCCACGGCGCGGCGCGCGGCCGAGGTGGCGGCGGCCGGCACGGTGGTGGCCAAGCCGCTGCTCGGGCGCGAGGGCCGCAACGTCTCCATCGCCGCCCTGGACGCCGCCGGCCGGCCGCTGGGACCGCCCCTCGCCGACAGCGGCGGCCCCTACGACGACGGCGGCTGGATTTACCAGGCATACACGCCGCTGGCCGAAGCCGACGGCAACCACGCCGTCTTCGGCGTCTGGATGGCCGGGGACACGCCCTGCGGCCTCGGCGTGCGCGAGGACCGCGGGCTGATCACCGGCAACGCCAGCCGCTTCGTCCCCCACCTGTTCCGCTGAGCGGCCGGCGCACCGGATGCCCCCTTCACCCGCCGGAGGTCACCTGCACCTCCACCGTCATGCCGAGGAAATCGGCCGGCGCCCCGGTCCAGGAGCCGCTGAGCGGGATGGCCTGGGTCGGGTCGCGGGCGACCGCGACGCGGATCAGGTTCTCGCCCCCGATGATCCCGTTGGTCGGGTCGAACTCCACCCAGCCGGCGCCCGGCAGGTAGATCTCGACCCAGGCGTGGGTGGCCCCGCCCCCGACCATGCCGCCGCCTCCCCCATCGCGCGCCGGGTCGTAGAGATAGCCCGACACGAAGCGGGCGGCGAAGCCCAGCGAGCGCACCGCCTCCATCAGCAGGAGCGCGAAGTCGCGGCAGGAGCCGGTGCCCGTCTCCAGGGTCTCCACCGGGCTCTGGGTCCCCTCGTCGTCGCGCGCCCGGTAGGTGAAGCCCTCCTTGATGGCGCGGGTCATCGCCACCAGCATCTCCTGCGTCTCCGGCGGCCCGCCGCCGCCGATCATCACGAAGCGCTTGGCCCAGTCGTCGACCCGGTGCTCGGGGTCGGGATAATGGCGCTGGGCGGTGCGGGCGAGATCGGGGACCTCCTCCGCCGTGTAGCTGAAGGGGTAGGTGCGGGCGTAGTCCTCGATGGGGAACTCCAGGTCGCCCAGCGGGTAGTGCTCGACCCGGATGTGGCTCCTGAAGACCAGTTCCGGCGCCGGCTGGTCGAAGCTGGCGACGGCGATGGAGTTGCCGAACACGTCGTGCAGCCAGCGCACGGCGGCGGGTGCCGGGGTGATCACCAGCCCCGTCTCGACGAGGCGGAGGTCGTGGCTGTCGCGCGGCCGGAACATCAGCCGGTGGTCGCCGAAGCTCACCGGCCGGGCGTAGCGGTAGGTGGTGACGTGGTGGATGTCGAGGATCTTCATGGGGCCTTCCCCAGTGATGAGACGACGCAACGGCAGAGTTTGAGAATGGTTCCGAAACACACTATGCTGGTCGGGCTTTCGGACGGTCCGCATTGGGGCGGGATGCCCGCCGTCCGCTGGCCAAGGCCACAATCGCCAAAGCGAATCTTCAAAGACGAACCAATTCAGGGGAATCCCCATGCCTTCGCGCCTCGAACAGCTCTGCCTTGAGAAAGGGCTGAAGATGACCGACCAGCGCCGTACGATATCGCGCGTGCTGTCGGAGGCGTCCGACCATCCGGACGTGGAGGAGGTGCACCGCCGTGCCTCGGCCATCGACCCGCGAATCTCCATCGCGACGGTCTACCGGACCATGCGCCTGTTCGAAGAGGCGAACGTCATCGACCGGCTGGACTTCGGCGACGGGCGGGCCCGCTACGAGGAATCCGGATCGGAGCACCACCACCATCTGATCGATCTGGAGTCGGGCAAGGTGGTGGAGTTCGCCAACGACGATCTGGAGCGCCTGAAGCAAGTCATAGCGCGCGAACTTGGGTACGAGCTGCTCGGTCATAGGCTCGAACTCTACGGAGTTCCCCTGAACCGCCGTTCCGCCGCGTCATCGGAGGAAGCCTGACGCCCATCCCCCTTCGGCCGGGCGCCCCCGGACGCGCCCGTTCGGGACGGGGGAGCCCTTCCTTATCGAATGCGGGGTGCACCGGGTGCGGCCCTGTCCATTTCCGGCGGCGGTTCCCAGCTTCCCAACCGGACAGGAATCACCGACGGGACCGGCCGCCATCATGGACGACAGCACCGCAGACACCGTTCTCGCCCGCCTCGACCGCCTTTCCGAACGCCTCGGCCAGCGCCTGGACAAGCTGGAGGAACGGCTGCGCAGCCTGGAGCAGGACAACGGCGAGATCATCAACCTCCTGATCGCCGTGAAGGCGGGGCTGGAGGAATGCAGCGGCGATCTCGTCGCCGAGGCCGAGGAAACCGAGGAGTTCCCCGCCCCCAGCCCGTCGCTGCACTGAGGCGCGAAGAAAGCCGCCGCCGCGGCATGGCAAAAAAGCCGCCTCCGCGGCATGGCAAAAAAGCCGCCTCCG
>JAEZHQ010000433.1 GCA_023416455.1 Pseudomonadota bacterium
GCCCGTCGCCGCGCGCCCGGCCCACACGCCGGACGCGATGCACCAGGCGACCGCCGGGCCGCCGCCGCTCATCGCCGCGCCGGTCAGCTTCTCCCGCGTGGTGGCGTCGCCGACGGCGTAGAGGCCGGGGACGCCGGTGGCGCCGCTGTCGTCCACGGCCAGCCCGCCGGCGGCGCGCACCGTGCCCTCGTACAGCAGCCTCACCGGGTAGCGGTCGGTGAAGGGGTTGCCGCCCAGCCGCTCGAAGTAGACGAAGATGTTGGGCTGGCCCCGGCGGTAGCCCTCCTCCAGCCAGGGGCCGGCCTTGTCCAGAACGGCGTAGACCCGGCGCCCCCGGGCCAGCGCGTCGGCCACGGCGTCGCGGCCGAGGACGCCGCCGTCCTCGGTGGAGAAGCTGCCGCTGAAGTAGATGATGCCCTTGGTCAGCCCGCCCTCGGCCGGGGCCAGGGCGTACTGGCCGGAGAACTCCATGCCGGAGAACTCCGCCCCCGCCTCCGCCGCCAGCAGATAGCCGTCGCCGGTCAGGTTGTGGGTGCCGACCACGCCGGAGCGGAAGGCGCAGCCGCCGGTGGCGATGACCACGGCGCCGGCGCGCACCGTCCAGCGGTCGCCGGTCCGGCGCTGGATGCCCGCCGCCCCGGCCGCCGCCCCGTCGGCGGTCAGCAGCTCCAGGGCCGGGCTGTGGTCGAGCACGCGCACGCCCTCGGCGAGCAGCCGGTTGCGCAGGAACACCATGTAGTCGGGGCCGCGCAGGTTGCAGCGCCAGGTCTTCCCTTCGGCGTTGCGCGGCCAGGGATAGCCCCAGCGGGTCATCAGCTCGGTGTTGACGGTGGTCTCGTCGTAGACCCGGCGGACGAAGTCGCGGACGATGAAGCCGCGGGCCGGGGCGACGCGGTGCTCGACCATGCCGTCGTTCTGGATGGGATCGCCGGGCACCGTGTAGAACAGCGTCGTGTTGGCGGGCGGGGTGGCGCCGGAGGTGCCGACATAGCCTTTCTCGGCCAGCACGACGCTGGCCCCGGCGCGGCGCGCGGTCAGGGCCGCCCAGCAGCCGGCCGGGCCGCCGCCGATGACCAGGACGTCGGCGGCGAGGGAGAGGGAGGGAGCGTCCATGGATCGTCCCCCGCTCAGCCGCGCGGCTTGGGCGTGCCGTCGGCGGCGCGCTCGGTCCAGAAGCCTTCCAGCCCCAGCTCCTTCAGGGCGGCGTTCAGGTATCGGGGCTCGGTCCAGCGCGCGAGATCGACGTCGGTGCGGATCAGCTTCTGCTGGCGGGCGAAGTCGATGCCGGCGGCGTAGCGGCCCAGCGTGTAGTCGTCGAGCAGAACGTTGATCTGGTCGCGGACCGGCGCCCCCTCATACTCCGCCCGCAGCGATTCCAGGGGAATGCCGGAGCGGGCCCAGACCTGGAGCGCCTCCTCCCGGTTCTCCTCCAGCCCGGCCCAGTGGGCGGCCTTGACGAAGGCCCGCACCACCTTGGCGGTGGCCTCGGGGTAGGTCTTCTCGAACGCCTCGTGCACCAGCAGCCCGCCGAAGGTCTGCACCGCGGGGCCGCCCTCCTTGGTGCTGGTGATGACCCGCACCACGCCGCGGTCGCGCAGGGGCAGCAGGAAGCTGGCGCCGAAGGCGGCGTCGACGGCCCCGGACTGAAGGGCGGCCAGCTGGTCGGCGTTCTTCAGCTCGACGATGGAGACGTCCTTCTCGGTCAGCCCGTTGGCCTCCAGCGTCTTGAGCAGGACGAAATGGATGATCGTCGCCTTCTGCACGGCGATCTTGCGGCCCTTCAGGTCCTTGACCGCGTGGATCGGCAGGTCGGCGCGGGCGACCGCGAAAACGGTGGTGCTGTTGCCGGCCAGCAGCAGCCGGGTCGGCACGCCGCCGGCCCGGCCGATGATGTTGGGCAGCCCGCCGTAGCCGGCGAAATCGACCTGGCGGTTGGCGAAGGCTTCGTTGATGGCCGGGCCGGTGGCGTGGAAGTAGGTCCATTCCAGCTTGGTCGGGGTTCCCTGGAACTCCGCCTCGACGAAGCCCTTGCTGTGGGCGGCGCCGACCAGGCCGGTCCCGTAGGGCTGGCCGAAGCCGAAGCCGACCGAGCCGAAGCGGATGACCGGCGGCGGCTCCTCGGCGGCGGCGGTGCCGGCGAGGCCGGCGATCAGGATGGCCGCGGCGGCGGCAAGCTTGCGGAAGGCGGTCACGGAAGGGGCTCCTGGGAAGGCGGGGGGGATTGCGGGTGGGTGCCGGCGGCGAAGGCGACGGCCGCCGCGCCCATGAGGGCGGCGTTGGCCAGGATCCCGGCGCCGTGGCCGAGACCGCTGGCCTCGATGACGAGGCCGGCGACCAGCGGTCCGGCGACGAAGCCGACGTCGCCGGCCGTGCGCAGCAGGCCGAGCGTCGGCCCGAAGCGGCCGGCCGGCGCGCAGGCCGCGGCGAAGGCGGAGGAGGCGGGGGCGCCCAGCCCCAGCGACAGGCCGAGGAGGATCAGGGCCGCCCAGAACAGCGCCGCGGACTCGCAGGCGGCGATCAGCGCCAGCGCCAGCGCGACCGCCATGGCCGAGGCGGCGATCAGGGGCCGGCGCGGCAGCCGGTCGGCCAGCCAGCCCGACAGCGGCATGGTCAGCAGCGTGGCCAGCGCCGACAGGCCGAGCGCCAGCCCGACCGTGTCGGGGGCCATGGCGAAGCGGTCGGCCGCCAGCAGCGGGATCAGCTGCCATTGCGCCGCCGTGCGGGTGAAGAAGACGCCGAAGGTGACGAGGGAGACCAGCGTGAATCCGCGGTGGCGGACCAGCCGGGCGAGGTCGCCGCGGCCGGCCGCCGCCGCCCGGCGGGGTGGGGCCGCGGGCCGCGTCTCGGGCATGCGGACGAAGGCGAAGAGGGCGGCCAGCGCGCTCACCAGGGCGAAGCCCCAGAAGGGCGCGGTGTAGCCCCCGATTCCGGCGAGGAGGCCGCCGGCCGCCGGGCCGATGGCGGTCCCGGCCAGCAGCGCGGTCTGGTAGGCGCCCAGACGCCGGCCCCGGTTGCGGTCGTCGCTGAGGTCGGCGATGGCGATCATGGCGCCGGTCATGTAGAGGCCGGAGCCCACCCCCTGGGCGAAGCGCCAGACCAGCAGCGCCGCGAAGCTCTCGGCCAGGGCCGCGGCGGCCGAGGCCGCCGCCAGGATCAGCGGCCCGCCCCACAGCAGAACCCGCCGCCCGTGCCGCTCGGCGAGGAGGCCGGCCGGCAGGTTGACGAGCAGCCGCGCCGCCCCGAACACGGTGATGATCATGCCGACCAGGACCGGCCCCACCCCGAAGGAGCGGGCGTAGAGGGAAAGGACCGGGATCACCATCCCCATGCCGGTCATGACGAACAGGCCGACCGCCAGCATCGGGGCGACGGTGCGCCACGAGCCGGCCGGTGCCGCGGCCTCGGCGCGGGGGAACGGCATGGCGCGTCAGGCCCTCGGCTTGCCGTCGGCGCCGCGTTCGGTCCAGAAGCCCTCCAGCCCCAGCGCGCGCAGGGCCGCCCCCAGCGGGGCCGGGTCGATCCAGGCGCCGAGGTCGATGGGGGTGCGGATCAGCCGGTTGTCCAGGGCGAAGCGCACGCCTTCCTCATACTGGTCGCGGTGGAAGGGGTCGAGCAGCGGGGTGTTGCGCGCCTTGAGGTCCTGCCCGGCCAGATCGGCGGCCAGCGCCTCGCGCGCGGTGCCGGACAGCGCCCACAGATCGAGCAGCGCCTCGCGGTTCTCCTCCAGCGAGGCCCAGTGGGCGGCCCTGACAAAGGCCGTCACGACGCGCCGGGTGGTGTCGGGATGCCGCTCCGCGAAGGCTTCGGTCACCGTGAAGGCGCCGAAGAAGCTGGCCGGCTGCGGGCCGCCGCGGGTGTCGGCGATGATGCGGACGATGCCCTTGTCGCTGAGGGTCAGGAGGTTGAAGGTGCCGAAGGCGGCGTCCACGTCGCCCGCGGCCAGCGCCGGCATCTGGTCCGAGGCGGTCAGGTGGACGATCCGCAGATCCTTCTCGGTCAGGCCGTTCTGCGCCAGCAGGCGGTTCATCGACAGGTGGTTGATGGTGCCCTTGGCGACCGCGACCTTGCGGCCCTTCAGGTCGGCGATGGTGGCGACGGGCAGGTCCCGGCGCACCGCGGCGTAGAGGTTGGCGACCCCGTAGGAGGCCAGGATCCGCGTCTTCAGCCCGCCGGCCCGCCCGACGATGGTGGGCAGCCCGCCGTAGTTGGCGAAGTCCAGCAGGCCGTTGGCCAGCGCCTCGTTGATGGCCGGGCCGGTGCCGTTGAAGAAGGTCCACTCGATGCGGACGCCGTCCTCCCTGAACTCGTCCTCCAGGTAGCCCCTGGCCTGCAAGGTGCCGATGATCCCGGTGCCGTAGGGCTTGCCGAATCCGGCGCCCTGTCCGCCCAGCCGGATGACGGGGGGTGCGTCGCCCGCGGCGGCCAGCGTGGCGGTGAGGAGGCTGGCGAGGCCGGCGAGCGTCGCCAGCCAAACTGGGGCGGTCTTCATGGTGGCGCGGGTCCTTTCAGGCGGCCCTGGCGGTCCGGGGGGCCGGTTCCGGCCCGGGATCGGGATGGGGGGCGGGGCGGGTGGCGGTGGCGGCGCGCAGCCGGTAGGTCTGGTCCTCGGCGGTTCCGCCCATCCGGCCGCGGCTCCAGCCGAGCGCACGGGCGTAGCTGCCGAGCGCGCCGCTGGCCGCCAGCTCCTCCTCGTCCACCGCCACCACCCGGTCGGCGGAGGGGTCGACGTAGAGGGCGTCCACCGGGCAGTGGATCTCGCAGAGGAAGCAGGACTGGCAGTCCTGCCGGCGGGCGATGACCGGCACCTCGCCGGCCTGTTCGTCGAACACGTTGGTCGGGCAGACCCGGACGCACAGGTTGCAGGCGACGCAGCGGGATTCGGAGATCAGCGCGATCATGCGGGGACGTCCTGGCGGAGGGTGGGGTGGGGTGCGGGGTCCGGACGCGCCCACACGGCGTCGAGGCCGCCGGAGAGGATTCGGCGTCCGAGGCCGGGGGCGAGGGTCGGGTGGTCGATGCGCCGGTTGATTCCCCGCGTCTCGGTGCGCAGGCGGGCGCTGGCGTACATCCAGCGCGCGGTGGCGACCATGGCGGCGGCCTCGCGGGCGCGGACGGGGTCGCTGCCGGGCGGGGGAGCGCGGTCGCGCACGGCCGCCCACAGCCCGTCCAGCCGGCCGAGCGAGACGGCGAGCCTGGCCCCGGTGCGGAAGTAGTTGCGGTTGAGCGGAAGAACCTCGGCCTGGGTGGCGAGCACGACGTCGTTCGGCTCGACGGGCGGCTGGCCGGTGCCGCCGGACCGCAGTCCGGCGCCGCCGGTTCCCCGCAGCGCCCGCTCGCCCCCCGCCTGCCCTCTGGCGAAACGGGCCGCTCCCTGGCCGGCCAGCGCCCCGGTGGCGATGGCCCAGGAGGCGTTGGGGCCGCCGGCGCCGCTGTTGGCGCCGCCGATCTCCTCGCGCGTCGCCGCGTCGCCCGCCACATAGAGGCCCGGCACCCCGGTCGCGCAGTCGGCGCCGGCCAGCCGGATCCCGCCGGTGCCGCGCACCGTGCCCTCCAGCCGCAGGGTGACCGGGAAGGGCTGCGTGAAGGGGTCGAGGCCGGCCCGGTCGAAGGGCAGGAAGCAGTTGGGCTGGCTCCGCCGCAGCCAGCCGCGCATCGCCTCGTCGGCCTTGTCGAGCGTGGCGAAGACCGGACGCCCCTCGACCAGGGCGCCGGCCACCGTGGCGGCGCGGTCGCCGCGGTCCTTGAGCGGCGTGCCGTCCTCGTCGGTGAAGCTGGCCCAGAAGAAGGGCAGGCCCTTGGTGACGGCCGACCCCATCGGGGCCAGGCCGTACACGCTGGAGAATTCCATCCCCGACAGCACCGCCCCCACCTCGGCCGCCATCAGCAGGCCGTCGCCGGTCAGCACGTTGCAGCCCAGCGCCTTGGACAGGAAGGCGCAGCCGCCGGTCGCCAGGACCACGGCGCCGGCCCGGACGCGCCAGCCCTCGCCGCTGCGGCGGTGGTGGCCGGCGGCCCCGCCGACCACCCCGTCGCCGTCGGCCAGAAGCTCCAGCGCCGGCGAATGGTCGAGGATGCGCACCCCGGCCCGCTCCACCAGCTGGCGCATGAACCGCATGTAATCGGGGCCGCGCAGGTTGGCGCGGTAGGGCCGGCCGGTCTCGTCCACCGGAAAGGGGTAGCCGTGGGCGGCCAGCTGCTCGATGCGCTGCCAGGACAGGTCCAGGACGCGCTCCATCCAGGCGCGGTCGGCGAGGCCCAGCGTGCCCGGCCAGCGCTGCGCGATGGCGGCGCCGCGGCGGCCGGGGTCGGGCGGCAGGTACCAGGCCCCGGTGTTGGACGGGGCGGTGGCGCCGCTGGTCCCGACATAGCCCTTGTCGGCGAGCAGGACGCGCGCGCCGGTCTCGGCCGCGGCCAGGGCCGCCCAGGTCCCGGCCGGGCCGCCGCCCAGCACGAGCACGTCGGCGTCCAGGGTGAGGGTCGATGACTGCGGCATGGTTGGAAACTCCGGTGAGGGAAGGGCCGTGCGGGGGCCTGTTCTTTCAGGGCGGCGTTTGCTTTCGGGGCGGCGCCTCATACCGGCGGCGCATGAACACGGAGCGCCGTCCGTATCACCGGGTCAGCTCGGTCAGGATCCGCTCCTTGACCGCCGCGAAGGCGGGGGCCGCGCGCACGCGCGGGCGGGGCAGGTCGACCGGGACGACGCGGCGGATGCGGCCGGGGCGCGGCTCCATCACCACGACGCGGTCGGCGAGATAGACCGCCTCCTCCACGTCGTGGGTGACCAGCAGCATGGTCACCCTCTCCTGGCGCCAGATGCGCAGCAGCTCGTCCTGGAGATAGGCGCGGGTCAGGCTGTCGAGCGCGCCCAGCGGCTCGTCCAGGAGGAGGATCTCCGGCCGGTTGACCAGCCCGCGCGCGATCGCCGCGCGCTGGGCCATGCCGCCGGAAAGCTGGTGGGGGTAGGCTTTCTCGAATCCGGTGAGGCCGACCAGCGCGATGTGCTCCCGGATGCTGCGGCGCTTCTCCTCGGCGGGAACGGCGGCGGCCTCCAGCCCGAGCCCGACATTCTCCTCGACGGTCAGCCAGGGGAACAGCCGGTGCTCCTGGAAGACGATGCCGCGCTCCAGCCCCGGCCCGGTGATCCGCCGGCCGTCCAGAAGGATGTCCCCCTCGTAGCCGTCGTCGAGCCCGATGATCAGGCGCAGCAGGGTGGACTTGCCGCAGCCGCTGGCCCCGACGATGGCCAGGAACTCCCCCGGCTCGATGGCGAGGTCGATGTCCTTCAGAACGGTCAGCGGGCGGCCGTCCACCGCGTAGGTCTTGCTGACGGCGCGCAGCTCCAGCGTGCCCAGGGCGGCGGCGCCCGGGGGCGCGGCGTGCGGGGTGGCGATGTCCAGGATGGTCATGGGGAAGCCTTCCTCAGCGGGCCGGCGCGCGCCAGCGCAGCGCGCGGGCGAAGACCCGCCCGAACGCGGCGTTGATGGCGAATCCGACGAGAGCCAGCGTCAGGACGCCGACGATGACGATGTCCATGCGGAAGTGCTCGCGCCCTTCCGACAGCAGGGTGCCGACGCCGCGGCCGAGGCCCATGGCGTATTCGGCCCCGACGGTGGCGAGCCAGGCGTAGATCAGCCCGAGCTGGACGCCGATGAAGATCGAGGGGAGGGCGCCCGGCAGCAGCACCCGGCGCACCAGCCGGCCGCGCGGCAGGGTGAGAACGCGCGCCACCTCCCGGTACTGGTCCGGCACGCTGGACAGGCCCTCCTGCGTGTTCAGGACGACGGGGAAGAAGGCCGACAGCGCGATGAACACCACCTTGGCCGTCTCGCCGTTGCCGAACCAGGCGGTCAGCAGGGGAATCCAGGCGTAGAGCGCGATCTGCCGAACCGTGTGGACGGTCGGGCCGAACAGGCGCTCCACCGTGCGCGACAGCCCCATGGCGAGGCCGAGCAGGAGCCCCGCCGCCGCCCCGATGGCGAAGCCGCCCATCATGCGGGCGAGGCTGGCGGCCAGGCCCGGCCACAGGTTGCGCCCGTGGGTGTCGGTGAAGGGTACCAGCGCCACCCGTTCGACCGGCACCAGAAGATGGCTGTTCACCAGCCCGGAATGGGCGAGCGCCGCCCAGGTCAGCAGCAGGGCCAGCGGCACCGCCGCGCCGCGCAGCAGGGCGCGCTGGCCGGCGGGCGGGAAGGGGGGACGGGAGACGTCGGCCATGGCGGAGCCCGTCCCCTCAGACGCCGGACGGGGACCAGCGGCGCAGGCGCCGCTCGACCCGCTTCAGGCCGTTGTCCATCAGCAGGCCGACGGTGCCGATCACCACCATGCCGGCCATCACCACATCCACCTGGAACAGGGTGCGGCCCCAGGTCATCAGGTAACCGATGCCCTCGGTCGAGGCCAGCATCTCCACGATCACCAGCGCGATCCAGGCGTGGCTGAGGGCCAGCCGCACGCCGCTGAACACCGGCGGCAGCGCCGCGGGCAGCACCACCCGCCACAGCAGCGCGCGGCGGCCAAGGCGGAAGACCCGCGCCACCTCCAGGTAGGGGCGCGGCACGTTGCGGATGCCCTCGTGGCTGTTGAGCGCCATCGGCACGAAGCAGGACTTGGCGATGATGAGGAACTTCAGCGCCTCCCCGATGCCCACCAGCAGGATCAGGAAAGGCAGCCAGCCCAGCGACGGGATCTGGGCGGCGGCGCGGAACAGCGGGCTCAGATACTGCTCGACCCGCCTCGACAGGCCCATGGCGACCCCGAAGGCCACGCCGGCCCCGGCGCCGATCAGGAAGCCGGTGAGCACGCGCTGCGTGCTGATCCACAGGCTCTCGCCGATGTCGCCCGACAGCAGCAGCTCCAGGAAGGTCCGCGCCACCAGGGCCGGGGGCGGCAGGATCTGCACCGAAACCCAGCCGAAGGTGGCGGAGAGCTGCCACAGGGCCAGCAGGACACCGGGAACCACCAGCGGCAGGGCCAGAGCCGTGTCGCGCCGCATGCCGCCTCTCCTTCCGTTAAACTATAACCAAAGTAGGGAATAGAATGATCGAGTGTGCAATATGAGTCAACAATCCATTTGTGGTGTTGAATGGGAATCCGACGCCGCCTGTTGCATGAAAAAGGCCCCTTCCCCGCAACGGGAAAGGGGCCGTGCCGCGGCGGCGCGCTCACCAGCGCGAATTCACCAGCTCGACCCCATGCCCAGCAGGTCCAGAACGCGGTGGCGCAGATCCACCAGGACGGGGTCGTCGCGGCGGCGCGGGTAGGGGCGGTCGACGGCGATCGCGGCGGTGATGCGGGCCGGCCGCTCGCTGAACACGATGACCCGCGTCGCCATCAGGAGGGCCTCCTCCACGTCGTGGGTGACCAGGAGCGCCGTGAAGCCGGCGTCCCGCCACAGCCGCACGATCTCGCCCTGCATGGCGATGCGGGTCAGGCTGTCCAGCTTGCCCAGCGGCTCGTCCAGCACCAGCAGGCGCGGGTCGTTGACGAGGGCGCGGGCGAGCGCCACGCGCTGGGCCATGCCGCCGGAGAGCTGGTGCGGGTAGGCGCGGTCGAAGCCGGTCAGGCCGACCAGCCGCAGGGCGTCGTCGACCCGGCCGCGCTGCCGCTTCAGCACCCCTTGCGCCTCCAGCCCGAGGGCGACGTTGTCCCACACCGTGCGCCACGGGAACAGCGTGGGATCCTGGAAGACCACCACGCGCGAGGGGTGCGGCCCGTCGATGGGCCGCCCGTCGGCGAGCAGGCGGCCCCGGCGCGGCGGCTCCAGCCCGGCGACGAGGCGCAGCAGCGTGGATTTGCCGCAGCCCGAGGGGCCGAGCAGGGCGACGAATTCCCCCGGCTCCACCGTGAAGGAGACGCCGTCGAGGACGGGCAGGGTCCGCCCGTGGAGGTCGAAGGCGTGGCTGACGTCCTGCACGGCGAGGCCGAGGCCGGCCGGCCCCTCCGCGGTCTGGTCGAGCGCTACCATCGCAGCAATCCCTTCTGCCAGGCGAGCAGGTGGTCGCGGATGCGGAACAGCAGGGTGACGAGGCCGGAGCAGAGCAGCGCCATCACCAGCAGGGCCGCGTACATGTTGCCGTAGGCGGCCCAGCCCTGCGCCCACTGGATGTACCAGCCGAGCCCGGCCTTGACCCCCAGCATCTCCGCCACCACCAGCACCGCGAAGGAGCCGCCGAGGCCCATGAAGAGGCCGACGAAGACGTGCGGCATGGCCGCCGGCACCGCCACCTTGAGCACGAGGAAGCGCCGGCCGGCGCCCAGCGTGCGGGCGATGTCGTAGAAGGCGCTGTTGACGCCCGCCACCCCCGACCAGGTCAGGATGGTCACGGGGAAGAAGGCGGCCAGCGCCACCAGGAAGGTGCTGGCGCTGGCGCTGCTCGGAAAGGCGAAGAAGGCCAGCGGCAGCCAGGCGGTCGCCGGAAGCGGCCCGATCAGCCGCAGCACCGGATGCACCCAGTAGCCGACGATGCGCGACCAGCCGATGGCCAGGCCGGTGACGAAGCCCGCGGCCGAGCCCAGGAGGTAGCCGGAGACCAGCAGCCAGGCCGAATGCAGCACGCATTCGCCGAGCCGCGGCCAGTCGTCCAGATAGACCTCCAGCAACCCCTGGGGCGGTGCGAAGAAGGGACGCGGCAGCAGGTTCAGCTTGGCGGTCGCCACCTCCCACGCGGCGGCGGCCAGCGCCAGGACCAGCAGCCAGGGCCAGATCCGCCGCACCCGCCGCGCCGCCGGCCCGCTCCACACCCCGGCCACGGCGAGGAGCGCCAGCCCGCCGCCGATCGCGGCCAGCAGGCTGGCAAGCTCGCCGGTCCGCTCCCATTCGTCGGCGTCGGGCCAGCCCACCGTCAGGGCGGCGGCCCCCAGCCACGC
>JAEZHQ010000450.1 GCA_023416455.1 Pseudomonadota bacterium
GCGTCGAAGAGGGCAACGGCGACGTCCCGGCTGCGGCCGGCGATGTGGGGGGTGGCGAGGAGGCCGGGCGGCGGCGGCGGCCCGTTCCAGGGCTCGACCGGAAAGACGTCGAGGGCGGCGGCCAGCGTGCCCTCGCGGACACGCTCGCACAGCGCGGCGACGTCCACCGACCGTCCGTCGCCGGTGTTGACCACGATGGTCCCCGGCCGCAGGCGGGCCAGCCGCCCGGCGTCCAGGATCGGCGCGCTGTCGCCGCCGCGCGGGCGGGCATGGAGCGACACGATGTCGGCCTCCACGAGCAGGCTGTCCAGCGCGGCGAAGCGGACGTTCAGGCGGTCCTCCTCGGCGGGGGGCAGACGCCGGGGCGCGTGGTAGAGGACGTCCGCCCCGAAGGCGTTCAGCAGGTGGGCGGTCGCCCGGCCCACGGCGCCGAGCCCGACGAGGCCGACCCGGCACCCGGAGAGGTCGCGCAAACCCGCCGCGATCATCCGCTCCTGCGGCCAGGCGCCCCGCCGCATCGCCGCGCCCGCGGGGTCGAGCCGGCGCAGCAGGGCCAGCATGAGCATGACCGCGTGCTCCGCCGTCGACCGGGCGGAAAGGCCCGACAGCCGGTGATAGACGAGGCCGCGGTCGCGGCACAGCGCCTCCTCCCCGGCCACGTCCTGCCGTCCGCGCGCGTACCGCACCACCCGCGTCAGGCGGCCGAAGCCGGCGAGCCGTTCCGGCGTGAGGGCGGCGCCGCCGACGACCAGCGCGTCGGCCTCCGCCTCGTCGCCGGGAACGTGGCCGCGCCGGGCCAGCGCCTCGACCAGGGCGGCGCGCTCGAAACCGGACAGCTCGGGAGGGATCGAAACCTTCATGGCACCGGCAGGCACAGGCGCGCGGCGTCCTCGCGCAGGGTGGGCGGCGGCGGGTGGACGCCGGCCGGGGGCGGATCGCGCGCCAGCCATTCCAGCACCAGGGCGTGCAGCGTGAAGGACAGATCCATCAGCTCCGCCGGGTTGCCCCGGCCGATGGCGTGGTTCAGCTGGACCCCGCCGCCGAGCAGGGAGAAGCGGCGCCCGCCGGGGGTCCGCCAGAGCGTGTGGCCGGCGGCGGCATCGCCTTCGCCGTTGCTTTCGCACAGGCAGCCGGCGAGGTCGATCTCGTCGGGCCGGTTGCTGAGGTTGGCCAGGATCTGGCCCTCCCGCACCGCCTCCAGCCGGGGGAGCGCCACCACGCCGGAACGGCCGGTGGCGGTGATCACGATTTCCGCCGTCGCCAGCGCGGAGTCGAGCGCCGCCAGCTCGTACCCCGCCAGCACCGCTTCCTGCATCGCCTCGGCGCGCCGCTCGACGACGCGCAGCCGCGCGCCCAGCGCCGTCAGCAGGCGGGCGACGCCGCGGCCGACATGGCCGAACCCCACCACCGCCACGCGCCGGCCGGCGACCGGCCGGCGCAGCCCGCGCAGGAGGGCGGCGGCGGCGGTCTGCGACGTGCCCAGCCCGGTCTCCAGCACGGCCTTCAGGGCGCTGCGGTAGACGGCCACGACGGGGACGCGGGCGCGGCCGCCGCCGGCCTCGAAATCATCGACGAGGCGCCCGCCGCCAGAAGTGTGCTCGCTGATGCCCCGCACGCGCCGCAGGGCGTCCGGCGGTGCGCCATCGCCGTGCAGCGCCGCGAAGACCCGCCCGTTGCCCTCGACCACCAGCAGCGGCGCCCCCGCCGCGAGGTCGTCGAGCCGCTCCAGGCGCCGCGCCCCTTGCGCGGACACGGCGGCGACGACTCCGGGGGCGGGAGGCGTCCGGCCGGAATCGAGGTAGGCGAGCGCCGCCCCGCCGCGCGCCAGAGCCGCGCCGAGGCGCGCGGTCTCGGCGCTGAGATGCATGTTCATCAGCACCTCGACTCCCGCGAGCGGACGCTCGCGCCCGAACCGCGCCGCCACGGCGGCGAGGCCGGGCATGCCGTCCTCCCGGACCGGCGGCGCGAGGATCAGGCCTGGGATTTCCACAGCCGGCACATCGGCACCAGATGGTCGGGCGTGGGCGCCTTGCCCTGGCTCTCCAGCACGGCTTCCGCCGGGCAGCCGCTGAGCCAGGGGTCGGGGGCGTGGAACAGCGCCCTGGAGAAATGCTCGAACTCGTTGTTGCTCCGGTTCAGCTCCAGACCGTCGTCGGTCAGGGTCGCGAAATGGGCGGCGACGTCGAACATCACCGAGCACACGTAGCAGCGCCCGTCCGGGAAGATCGACAGCCGGTCCAGCGAGCACCCCACGCAGCCCCGGTAACCCTCCTGCACGAAGCGGTCGAGGCGCTCGCGGCGCGCGTAGGAGGGCGGATACCAGATCGAGGTCCGGTACTGGTGCTTGATGGCCTCCAGACGCTCGTAGAAGGCGATCCATTCCTCCGGCCTGAGCGACCACTCGGCGGCGTTGGGGATGCCCAGCCCTTCCTCGGAGAAGAGATGGAAGTTCAGCATGGACACGCCCAGCGCGTCGGCCAGCTCGATCAGCGGCACCGCCTCGTGGATGTTGAGCCGGGAGATCGTGCAGATCAGCCGCACCGCATAGCCCCGCTCCACCGTCTGCCGGATGCAGGCCATGGTCCTGTCGAAGGTGCCGGGTCCGCGGACGCGGTCGTGGACCGGGGCGCTGGCCCCGTCGATGCTGAAGGAGATGTAGTGCAGCTTCTCCGGCGCGATCCGTTCGATCCGGCGGCTCAGCAGGCCGTTCGAATTGATCATCACCTGGCTGTAGCCGCAGTCGAGGGCGAGGTCGACCAGCCGCGGCAGGTCGCGGTGCAAGGTCGGCTCGCCGCCCAGGAAGGTGATGTAGCTGCCGCCGAGCCGGCGGGCGTACCGGATGATGCGGGCCGCCTTGGCGTAGGGCAGCTCCAGGGCGCGCTCCAGCCGATCGCCCATGTAGCAGTGGCCGCACCGCAGCTGGCAGCGCTCGGTGATGTATAGGTAGATGTTGTGGAAGCGTCGGTAATGGACCCGGCTGCGGTCCTTCTCGGACGCGGCCGGCACCGCGGCCGGCACCGCGGTCAGCAGGTCGGTTCGGGCGGGCAGGTCACCTTCCGGCATGGGCGGGTTCCTTTTCTGGAACGGCGGCCGTCGCGTCGCCGGGATCGGGCGGCGTCGCCCAGGCGTCGCCAAGGAACGCGCTGGGCACGCGGCGGCCGAGCATGGCGGGAACGAAGTCGCCGAAGTCGCGAACGGTGGTGTCGGTCCCGCCCGGCGGCAGCCGGGACCAGGACTCCATCAGGTCGGAGGGGACCACGGCCGCGCCGACCAGCGCCTCGGCCGCGCTCAGCGTGTAGAACAGCGCCGCCTCGTAGCCGTGGCGGGCGGTCAGGCCGGCGACCCGCCCCCACTCCTCCGGCGCAAGGCCCTGGCGCAGCAGGGCGGCGAGATCGACCAGGTGATGCAGGCCGTAGCCCGGACGGTCGAACGCCTCGTAATAGAGCTTGAAGGCGCTGACGAAGAGGCTCCAGCCCGCCCCCAGCACGGGAAGGGTGCCGCCGTCCGCCAGCGGCGCCGCCACCGCCGAGTCCAGCGGCCGTTCGCCCTGGAGCGAGAAATGCAGCGCCCAGTGGACGTCCACGACCGAGCGGAAGAGGATGCCCCCGGCCGACCGCTCGTAGGTGTAGGGCGCGCGCCGCTCGAAGGCGGGCTCGAACAGCCAGTCCGGGGCGTTGACGAGGCGCGAGGACTTGACGAGCTGCGCCAGCTCGTAGTGCTGCGCCTCGGTGTCGGCGATCTCGCCCGGGTGGGCCGGCCGGAATCCCTGATAGTCCAGGGTGCAGGCCGCGTGGTCGAAGCCCAGCCCGTGCATCAGGGCGCGCACCGCCTCCAGGTCGGCGCGGCCGACCAGCAGGTCGCTGTCGCCGCACAGGCGGATCCAGGCCGGCCGGTAGAACAGCTCCCGGTAGCCGGCGCCCTTCACGAAGGCGTGGCGGATGCCGTGGCCGCTCAGGGCGCCGCTGATCGCCCGCGCGTCGGCCTGCTGGAGCCGGCACTGAAGCTCCGCATGCCGGGCGTCGGCCCGCCAGGACGCGGCGGTCGCCGGATCGACGAAACCGCTCCAGCCCAGATCCTCAAGCCGCTGGAAGACCATGACCCCGACGGCGTGCCGGTTGGCGTCGCGGCGCAGCCCGGCCCAGTCGATGTCGGCCAGCAGCCCGCCGTCGTCCGGCGGCGGCGGGTCGGCGCGGGGGAGCGGTTCGGGCAGCAGAAGAACGCGCAGCAGTTCGCCCGGCAGATCGGCCAGTGTACGGATCCTGGTGTCCACGCCCGCTCCCCCCAACCATCGTCCACGCGAAGCCGCCGGCCCGGACCCCGGACCCGGGGTCAGGTCAGGCCGGGGTGGGCGTGCCCTTGGCCAGCGCCGCGCCGGCGTCGGTCTCCCCGACCCTCAGGGCGGGCGATGCGCTGAGCCGCCGGGACACGGCCGAACCGAGGCGGCTGGCCACGCCCGACAGCGCCCCCGAGGCGACATGGAAGGTGGGCGAGGAGATGCGCCGCGCGATGGCGCTGGCCAGATAGCGCGTGGGCGTGACCGGCGAGGCGGCGTGGCGCGTGCGCAGGCTGGCCAGGACGTGCAGGACGGCGCTCGCCAGCTGGTCGGCGTTGATCGAGGCCAGTGCGGTCCGGGGATAGGGCGCCAACTGCGGCGCGTAGGCGCGGACGGTGCGGCCGAAGACGCTCGCCACCTGGGCCGCCGACGCGATCACCGAGGCCGCGTGGCCTTGCGGCACGGCGGCCGAGGCGAGACCGAACCGCGCGCTGGAATGAGCCCCCGAGGCGGGATGGGAGCGCGAGGCGAGATGGAAGCGCGAGGCGAGATGGAAGCGCGAGGCGAGGAGCGGCGCCGAAGCGGGCGGCGCCGCAAACACGTTCGGCCGCGACGCCACACCCGCACGCGACGCGACCACACGGGACGCGACCGCGAGGCGGGACGCCGCGGCATGCGACGCCAGGGATCGCGACGCCAGGGATCGCGATGTCAGGGAGCCCGACGTCAGGGAGCCTGATGCCAGGGATCGCGATGCCACCCGGGCACCGCTCGCAAGCTGCACCCGGGAAGCGACGCGGAGAGCCGCGCTGGCGACCAGGGAGGCCAAGGCCGAGGGGGGAGCGGAGGCGTGATGCCTGCCATGGGCGGAGGCCGGCGAGGCGGTGGCCGGGCCGCGGCGCGAGGGAGACGCAATCATGGTTGTGTCCTTGTCCCGCTGTGTGGGTGTCCGGACGCACCATAATCGAGTCATTCACAAACCGTAAGTTGATTTACGGCATATTACCACCATTTCATGCGCGTGTATTCATCATCCCAATCCCGCATGGAGGGAAACCCCAGCCGCCCCGCCCCTCCCCCACAGGTGGGGAAAGGCCGGGGCGGGGAAAGGCCGGTCGCGGGGACATCCGACACCCCGCTCCCGCGAAGCGGGATCAGTGCACCGAGGCCGGGGTCCGGGCGGCGCCGCTCAGCGCGAAGCCGATCGGCGGGCGCTCCGGCGCCTTGAAGCCGGTCGGCCGGTCCTCCTCGACCGGAACGCCGTCGAGCGCGAGGCGGCCGTCCAGGACGTCGAGCGCGAGCGTCGAGCG
>JAEZHQ010000496.1 GCA_023416455.1 Pseudomonadota bacterium
ACTCCGCCACCGTCATGCCGCCATCAGCGCGGCGGCCGACGCCGCGCGCCCCTGCAACCTCACGATGAGTCTTCCCACTCAACCGCCAGACCGCTCATTACCCTGGTGAATAAAGGCGGCTAGGGATAGGACAGGTCGCCGGTCAACTCGTCGTAGACCGCATCGACCACGACCAGCCGCATGTCGAGCGTCAGCAGCAGCCCCAACCGGTCGGCCACCCAAAGGCTGTTGAACGGCCCCGCATCGGGAATGATGACGGTACACCGCTTCACGACCGCCTCCAGAGTTTGGCGAAGGTCACGGCTTGGTTCTCGACGTCATGGGGTGGCAGCAGCGGCAGCGGCAGGTCGGCGTCCCCGAGCGCGACGAGCAACTCCGCGTAGTCGCGCAGCCCGAGAAGCCGGATGGCCTCGTTCCGAGCCAAGCGCCCCTGCGAGTACGCCAGCAACGGATCGTCCGTAATGGGGGCGGCGCCATCCGAGGTCACCGCCTCCAAATGCTCTCGGACAATTGCCGTCATCGTCGTCTTATGGGCAGCGGCATACGACTTGGCCCGCGCCACAAGATCGTCTGGCAAATTGAACGTTGTGTTCCTCAGCATGTGGCACCTCCACGGCTCACATATATCTGTGAACGCTGCTTGCGGCGCCAATGCCATGCCCTGTGCCCGACCAACGTTGATTGCGGACAGAGCCTTTTATTATGGTCCGCCGTCCTGGCGCATCGGGCGGTGACCGCCGTGGCAGGGGGCGGAGGGCGGGGGCGGCCCGAAAACAAATGCGCCCGGGTTGATCCCGGGCGCTGCGTTCCCTCCCCCGCGGCGTCGTCCGGCGGCGCGCGCGCCGTCGATGCCGGTCAGCGGATCAAGGAGCAGGCAGTCAACGGCTGGCGGTCATCAGGCGGGTGCTGCGGGCGGCGGAGGGGGGCACGGCGCCGAGCCGGGCCGCGGCGGCGACCACCTTCATGGCGGCCCGGCTGGCAGGCTCCGGATCGGAGTCGCCGGTCTCCGGCGGGGCCTCGAACTTGTAGCCGCGGCCGTAGACGGTCTCGATGTAGCGGCCGCCGCCGGTGACTCCGGCGATCTTCTTGCGCAGCTTGCAGATGTAGACGTCGATCACCTTGTCGAGGGGGTCGGCCCCGGACAGCCCGTAGACGACGTCGTAGATGTGCTCCTTGGAGACGACGCGGCGGTGGTTGAGGGCGAGAACCGAGAGGATGGCGTGCTCGCGCTGGCTGAGGCGCAGGCGCTCGCCGCCCACCAGCGGGTCGCGGCCGTCGAGATAGACGGTGAGCTGGCCCACCGTCACCGCGTTCGAGGTCAGCCCGTGCGAGCGCCGGCGCGTCGCCTCGATGCGCGCCCGGATCTCGGCGCTCAGCACCGGCTTGACCAGCACGTCGTCGGCCCCCACCCGCAGAAGATTCACGGTGGTGGTGGCGCAGCGGTGCTCCAGCAGGCAAAGGATGGCCACGTCGACCCGGTGGTCCCGCAGCAGGCTGACGCAGGCCACGGGGTCCTTCACCCCGCCCACGATCACCGCGTCGTAGTTAATGTCGTCGGCGCTCTGCTCGTCCAGAAGAGATTCCAGATCGGGAAAGCCAATTCGATCAAATCTGATCCTTCCCATCTCAAGCTGCCGGCCGATGGCCTCGGCGATCATGTTGTCCGGTTCGATCAGAAGAGCACGCATGGGATTCTCCGCCTGTCAAAAGTAAGAGCGCACCAGAAGTTTTATATAAATTGTCTGCTGTCACACCCTTATCACAGCTGCAAGAAAGACTGTATTGCCGCTGGCTGTCAACCGAATGGACTAATCTGTTCGTTCGGCAAAGCTGTAGGGTTAGCAAGACTTTAATAGGAGTTAAAAACGCAATGAATCTCTCTTTCGTATAAATTTTTCCTATAAGTTTTCCGATCAATCCCTTGGACGGGAGCAGCGGGCGCCCGGCCCGGGGGCGCCCCGGCGGACGCCGCCGGCCCGTCCGGCGCGCCGCGCCGGTTTCAACCCGGTTTTAACCCGAATGGCGTCCTCTGGACGGAGTCGTCGCCGTCTGGAGGGACCATGCACCCGCGCACCGTCGCCGCCCTGTCCGCCGCAGCGCTCGCCGTCCTCGGCTGCGCCACGCCGCCGCCGGCGCCGGACACCGCCTACCGGCAGGCGGTCGAAAGCGCGATCGTCGCCGCCGCCTGCGAGGGTCCCGCCGTCGACCGGGTGTGGTCGGCCTTCCACCAGTGGTACGCGGCGGCCTCGACGCTGGCCGACTACGACATGGGGTCGGAGGCCGCCGCCCTGCTCCGCCAGGGCGAGATGTTCCGCATCCTCGGCTGCCCCGACCAGGCGCGCGCCTCCTACCAGACCCTGCTGGCCCGCTTCCCGCATCCCCGCTACGCCCCCGAACGGGAGCACGCCGCGCATGCCCTGATGGCCCTGCCCCCGCCGGCCGTCCTCCCGGGGAACCCGACCCGCCTCAGGATCGCCCGGACCGGGACGGCCGCGGCCGTCCACTGACCGCGGGCGTGCCGGAGGCGGTGCGGGATCCCGCGGACGGCCGTCACCGGGCCATCCGGCGGATGCCGTCCGAGACCGCCGCGAAGGCCGCCGCCACGGCGCGCGCCCCCGCCCTGGCGGCGGCATGGTCGCCCGCCGCCAGGGCGGCCTCGAC
>JAEZHQ010000497.1 GCA_023416455.1 Pseudomonadota bacterium
CCCTTCTCGCTGGCCGAGGCCGGCTGGATGGCCCGTGCGCGGCGCCGCCGCGGCGCGGTGCCGGCGCCCCTCTTCATCCTCGGCCACTGGCGCAGCGGCACCACCCACCTTTACAACCTGCTGAGCCGCGACCCCGCCTTCGCCTTCATCGACCCCATCGCGGTGGGGCTGCCGTGGGACATGCTGGGGCTGGGCGCGCTTCTCCGGCCGTTGCTGGAACGGGCGCTGCCCGAGCGCCGCTACATCGAC
Organism: Pseudomonadota bacterium; assembly: GCA_023416455.1. GTDB lineage: Bacteria > Pseudomonadota > Alphaproteobacteria > Azospirillales > Azospirillaceae > Azospirillum. The sequence goes on from JAEZHQ010000497.1 coordinate 250, forward strand.
AACGTGGCGGTGACGCCGGACAGCCCGCAGGAGGACGAGATCGCGCTGGCCAACATGTCGCCCCTGTCCTTCTATCACGGCCTTTATTTTCCCCGGCGTTTCGAGGAGAACCTGCGGCGCGGCCTTTACTTCGAGGGCTGCACCGAACGCGAGCGCGCGTCCTGGGAGCGCCGCTTCACCGGCTTCCTGGACAAGGTCGCGCTGTCCCAGGGGGGGCGTCGGATCCTGCTGAAGAACCCGGTCTACACGGCGCGGGTCGGCATGATGCGCGCGCTGTGGCCGGACGCCCAGTTCATCCACATCCACCGCGATCCCCGCGCGGTGTTCGTCTCCACCGTCGGCTTCTACCGGACCCTGCTCGACCGGCTGGCGCTCCAGCCCCACGACCACCTCGACCTGGAGCGGGCGGTGCTCGACCACTACCCGCGTGTCATGCAGGCCCTGCTCGACGACACCGCCGACCTGCCGCCGGACCGCTTCGTGGATGTCGCCTTCGAGCGCTTCGAGCGCGAGCCCCTGGCCGAGGCCGAGCGGATCTACCGGACGCTCGGGCTGCCCGGATTCGAGGCCGCCCGCCCGCATTTCGAGGGCTATCTCGCCGGGGTCAGCGGCTACGCCAAGAACCGCCACCGCCTCTCCACGGCGGGGCGGGAGCGGGTGGAGCGGGAATGGGCGCCCTTCGTGGCCCGCTGGGGCGCCCCGGCCGTCATGCCATGATCCGCCGCGCCCTGATCCCCCGCACTCTGATCCCCCGCACCCTGATCCGCCGTGCCCTGCTGGCCGCCGGGCTGCTGGCCCTGGCCACGCTCCTCCGCCCGGCGAAAGGGGTGGCCCCGGTGCCGGACGACTGCCGGACCGTGGGCGTGACCGCCGGCGGCCGGCGCCTCGTCGGCATCGAGGACATCGCGCTGGATCCCGGGCGCGGGCAGGCGCTGCTGTCGGCCCACGACCGGCGGGCCGACCCCGGCAAGGCCGGCGGCGGGCTGTTCCTGCTCGACAGGGCCGCCTTGGAGAAGGCGGCGGCCGGCGCCGCGGTGGTCGAGGCCCGCGACCTTGCCGCCGCCGTGCCGGAGGGCGTCTTCCGGCCGCACGGCATCGACCTGCGCGCGGAGCCCGACGGCGGCCGCTCGGTGCTGGCCGTCAACCGCCGGGCCGATGGAACGGCGGTGGTGGAACGCTTCGCGCTGGAGGGCGGGCGGCTCCTCCACCGCGGCACCGTCGCCGGGCCGGCGCTGTGCCGGGCCAACGACGTGGCCTTCCTCGACGGCGACCGCTTCCTGTTCACCTCCAGCCACGGCGGCTGCGGCTGGGGGGATGTGCTGCGGGAGAACGTGCTGGGCCGGCGCCACGGCTTCGTCGGGCTGGTCGAAGGGCCGGTCGGGGCGGAGACGGTGCACCGCCTCGCCGGGGGCATCGGCTTTGCCAACGGCATCCTGCCCGTACCGGCGGCCGACCGGCTGTACGTCGCCGCGACGCGGGAGCGGGCCTTGCTCGTCTACCGCCTGTCGGCCCTGCTCGCCGGCGGCGCCGGACCGGAGCCGGAGCCGGAGCGGGTGCCGACCCCCGGCGGTCCGGACAACCTGTCGGCGGCGCCGGACGGCGGCGTGCTGATGGCCCTCCACCCCTCGCTGCCGCGGCTGGCGCTGCACCGCTATGGCTGGCCCGGCGGCGGCCGGGCGCCGTCGCGGGTCGCCCGGCTCGGGCCGGAGGGGCTGAGCGTCCTTGTCGACGAGGACGGCCGGCGCTTTTCGGCCGCCACCGTCGCGGTGGCCTGGGCGGGGCGGCTGCTCATGGGATCGGTGACGGCGGACGGGCTGCTGCTGTGCGGCGCGTCCGCCAGCGCTGCCACGCGATCATGAGGGCGGGCAGAACGACGAGGGAGGCCAGCACGGTGTAGGTGATGGCGACGGCCAGCAGGATGCCCATGCTGGACAGGCCGCGGTGGCCGGAGATGGCCAGCGTGGCGAAGGCGGTGCTGGTGGTCAGCGTGCTGACCAGGACGGCGCGCGGCGTGCTGGTCACCAGAAGCTCGATGCCGAAATCGTCGCCGGCCCGGCCCTGGCGGGCGATCTCCTGGCCGCGCGACACCATATGGATGCTGCTCGACACGCCGAGCGCGAACAGCAGCGGGATCACGATCACGTTGGCGAAGTTGAAGGGGATGCCCAGCACGCCCGCCGTCGCCATGGTCCACAGGGCGGCCAGCAGCAGCGGCGCCAGGATCAGCACGATCCCGGACGCCGAGCGCTGGACCACCACCAGCAGCAGGATGATCAGAAGCAGCGTCAGCCCGGTCGCCTCGGCAAAGGCCGTCCGGACGACGCGCGCGGCCTCGGTCACCGTCACCGGCGCGCCGGTGGCGTTGGGGGCGACGGCCAGCACCGCGTCGGCGAAGCGGGCCATGTCGCGGCTGTCGGAGATGTCATGGGTCGGCAGCACCTCCACCCGCGCCTGCCCGTCGGGGGCGATCCAGCGCCGGCGCAGGCTGTCGGGAACGTCGTCGGCGGTCACCGGCTGCTCCACCGCGATTCCCGCGCGCAGCCGGTCGAGCAGGGGCGGGACGCCGCCGGTCAGCGCGCGCTCCAGCGCGGCGGTGGAATCCGCCGGGACGCGGTCGAGCGCCTCGGCGA
>JAEZHQ010000509.1 GCA_023416455.1 Pseudomonadota bacterium
AGCCGTGCACCGAGTTGGCCTCGATGGACTCGGCGAACTCCTTGCGGATGGTGCCCTCGGCGGCGTTGGCCGGGTTGGTGGCGCCCATGATCTCGCGGTTGCGGGCGATGGCGTTCTCGCCTTCCAGGACCTGCACGACCACCGGACCGGAGATCATGAAGGAGACGAGGTCGTTGAAGAACGGACGCTCGCGGTGCACGCCGTAGAACTGCTCGGCCTGGGCCTTGGAAAGCTGGAGGCGCTTCTGCGCGACGATGCGCAGGCCGCCGTCCTCGAACTTGGCGTTGATCTTGCCGGTCAGGTTGCGGCGGGTGGCATCGGGCTTGATGATCGAAAGGGTCCGTTCGACGGCCATGGCGGCGGGGCTCCTGTCTGGTGGCTTCTGGGGCGCCGCACGATGGGCCGGGGCGCCGGTTGCGCGGCGTTATATAGGCGCTTTCCCGTCACGGCAACCGCTTCCGTGGCCGCCGCCCCACCGGCCGGCCACCGCCGGCGGCGCGGCAGCCATGAGGGCGCCGCCGCAAGGCGCCGCTTCAAATCGGGGGCGGCCTCGTGATACACCGGCTGCAACATGCTTCACATCAACGACCTGACGTTCCGCTACGGCGGACGGGTGCTGTTCGACCGTGCCACCGCGGTCGTGTCGAAGGGCCACCGCGTGGCGCTGGTCGGCCGCAACGGCACCGGAAAATCGACCCTTCTCAAGCTCATCGCCGGTCAGCTCCAGACCGACGCCGGCGCCATCGGCGTGCCCACCGGCACCCGGATCGGCATGGTCGCGCAGGAGGCGCCCTCGGGGTCGACCACCCTGATCGACGCCGTGCTGGCCGCCGACACCGAGCGCACCGCCCTGCTGGCCGAGGCGGAGACGGCCACCGACCCGCTGCGCATCGGCGAGGTGCACGCCCGCCTGGCCGACATCGAGGCGCATTCCGCCCCGGCGCGGGCCGCCCAGATCCTGTCCGGCCTGGGCTTCGACGCGGCGGCCCAGGAGCGCCCCTGCTCCGACTTCTCCGGCGGCTGGCGGATGCGCGTGGCGCTCGCCGGCGTGCTGTTCGCGCGCCCGGACCTGCTGCTTCTGGACGAGCCGACCAACCACCTCGACCTCGAAGCCACCCTGTGGCTGGAAAGCTACCTCAAGAACTACCCGCACACGATCTTGCTGGTCAGCCACGACCGCGACATCTTGAACTCGGTCCCCACCACAACCATACATGTGGATCAGGGCAAGCTGGTGACCTACGCCGGCAACTACGACCAGTTCCTCCGCCAGCGCCGCGCCAACATGGAGCGGCTCCAGGCCATGGCCGCCAAGCAGGACGCCAAGCGCAAGCACATGATGGCCTTCGTCGAGCGCTTCCGCTACAAGGCCACCAAGGCCCGGCAGGCCCAGAGCCGCCTGAAGGCGCTGGAGAAGATGGAATCCATCACCCTGATGGAGGATGACGCCGAGGTCGTCTTCAACTTCCCCCAGCCCGAGGAGATGGCCCCGCCGCTGATCGCGCTCGACGGCGCCACCATCGGCTACGGCGACAAGGCGGTGCTGCGGCGAGTCACGCTGCGCATCGACATGGACGACCGCATCGCCCTGCTCGGCGCCAACGGCAACGGCAAGTCGACGCTGGTCAAGCTGCTCGCCGGCCGGCTCGACGCCATGGCCGGCGAGGTGCGCCGCCCCTCCAAGCTGCGCGTCGGCTATTTCGCCCAGCACCAGCAGGACGAGCTGGACCTGTCGCTCACCCCCATCCAGCAGACCCAGCGCATCATGCCGCTGGCCCCGGAAGAGAAGGTGCGCGCCCATCTCGGCCGCTTCGGCTTCCAGCAGAGCAAGGCGGAAACCCGCATCGCCGACCTCTCCGGGGGCGAAAAGGCCCGCCTGCTGCTGGCGCTGATGAGCCGCGAGGCGCCGCACATCCTGATGCTGGACGAACCGACCAACCATCTGGACGTGGACAGCCGCGAGGCCCTGATCGAGGCGATCAACGCCTTCGAGGGCGCCGTCATCCTGATCAGCCACGACCCCCACCTCATCGAGCTGACCGCCGACCGGCTGCTGCTGGTCGCCGACGGCGCGGTCCAGCCCTACGACGGCGACCTCGACGACTACCGGCGCTTCCTGCTGGAACGCGCCCGGGCGGAGCGGGCCGGCGCGCGCCCCGACGCCGGAGAGGCCGGCCCCAGCCGCAAGGACCAGCGCCGCGCCGCCGCCGAGGCCAGGGCCGCCCTGGCCCCCCTCAAGAAGAAGGCGTCCGACGCCGAGGCGCTGGTCGACCGGCTGGCCGCGGAGAAGCGGGCGATCGAGGCGAAGCTGGCCGACCCCGCGCTCTACGGCGGCCCCAGCGACCGCCTCACCAGGCTTCAGATCGACCTCGGCGTGGTCGACAAGAAGCTGGCCGCCGCCGAGGAGAGCTGGCTGGAGCGGCTGGAAGCCTACGAGGCCGCGGCGGCGGAGGCCGGGGCATGACCGCGCGGCACATACCGCTCGACGGCGGAGCCGCGGAGGCGGCGGAGCGGGGGGAGGAACGCACCTCCGACGTTCTCGCCGCCTTCCGCCACGCCCTGCCCGGCGAGCGGGTGTCGCTCGGCGCGCTGGTCGACGCGCTGGGCGACCGCTCGCTCGGCACCATCCTGCTGGCCCTGGCGCTGCCCACGGTGGCGCCGGTTCCGCTCGGCCTGTCCTGCCTGTTCGACCTGCCGATTCTGCTGTTCTCGGCGCGCCTGGCCTTCGGGCGGCGCGGCGCCGCCCTGCCCGACTGGCTGCTGCGCCGCTCGGTCAGCCGCCGGATGGCCGAGCGGATGATCGACGCCGCCATGCCGCGCCTGACCGGGATCGAGCGCATGCTGAAGCCCCGCGCCCCCCGCTTCGCCGCCCTCGACGGCCAGCCGGGCTTCGGCGCGCTGCTCCTCCTGCTGTCGCTGACCTGCATGGTTCCGCTGCCGCTCACCGGCTGGCTGCCGGGCTTTGCGCTGGTCCTCCTGTCGCTCGGCCTGATCGAGCGGGACGGCGCCGCCATCGCCGTCAGCCTGGGGCTGACCGTCGCCGCCCTGGCCTTTTTCGCGCTGGTGGCCAGCGGCCTTTCCTACGCCGGACAGGAAATTCTCGCCCAGACCCTCTGACCGGCCGCCTGGAAGCCCGCCCCTCCTGCCGTGTTGCAGGGTGCGGCGGATTGCGACATAAGTGCGGCCAGAGACGTTCGGTTCGGGACCCCTTGGGACTCTCGCTTGTTCAGCCCCGGGGCAATCGCACAACAGCCAACGGCGAAAGGCCGATCATGACACCAACGGAAATCACCGTCGCCGAAAAAACAAAAAGCGGCAGGACGCCGCCGGCCGCGTGGCTTTTCTTCCAGCGTTGGATGGCAAATCCCCTTTCCATGGGGTCGGTCACCCCCTCTTCCGGCGCCCTGCGCCGGCTGGTCCGCGAAAACCTCGTCTGCGGCCCGGACCAGGTGGTCGTGGAGTTCGGCGGGGGCACCGGCGCCATCACCCGCGCCCTGCTCGAAGCCGGCATCCCGGGCGAGCGGATCTACAGCTTCGAGATCGACAACCACCTCGCCGGCTACCTGCGCGGCCACTACCCGGACGTCAACGTCATCCACGACGACTGCCGCAAGGCGGCGCAGCGGCTCGGCCCCGGGCTGGTCGGCAAGGTCGGCACGGTGGTCATCGGCATCCCCATGCTGACCCTGCCCATGGCCGTCCAGAAGGAGGTGGTCGAGGCCGCCTTCAGCGTCCTGCCGCCGGGCGGCCGCTTCATCCTCTACACCTACACGCTGGGTTCGCCGCTGAACCGCAAGGCCCTCGGCCTGACCGGCCGGCGCCTGGGCTTCACCCCCATGAACATCCCGCCCGCCTCTGTCTGGGGCTACTGGCGGGCGTAGGCCGGGCCGCGCGCCCGGGCCGCCTTGTTACGGCTTGCGCGGCGCCTGCCGCAGCAGCGGATCGGTCCATCCCGCCGGCAGCAGGGCGAGCAGCCACACCGCCGCCGCCATCGGCCAGGGGAAGGAAATGCGCCCGCGGTTGCGGGCCAGCCCGCGCCGGATGAGGCGGGCGGCCTCGTCGGGTTCCATGAGGAAGGGCATGGGGAAGCGGTTGACCGCCGTCATGCGGCTCCGCACGAAGCCGGGGCAGATCACCGACACGCCGATCCCCGATCCGGCCAGATCGCCGCGCAGCGATTCCCCGTAGACCCGCACCGCCGCCTTGCTGGCGCAGTAGGCGGGCGCTCCGGGGAAGCCGCGGAAACCGGCCAGCGAGGCCATCAGCGCGATCTGGCCGCGGCGGCGCGCCCGCATCCCCGGCAGCAGCGGGTGCACGGTGTTGAGGACGCCCTCCACGTTGACCTGGAGGATCCGCCGCGCCTGCTCCTCGCTCTCCGCCCCGTCGCCGGTCCCGGCCGAGACGCCGGCGTTGGCGATCACCAGATCCACCGGCGTCCGCGCGTCGATCGCCGCCAGCCAGGCCGCCATGGCCGGCCGGTCGGCGGCGTCCAGGAC
>JAEZHQ010000529.1 GCA_023416455.1 Pseudomonadota bacterium
GCAGGCGGGCGGCCAGCCCGGCCGCCGCGTGGTAGAGCGCCGGGCGCCGGGCGAACCAGCCCCACAGCGCCAGCCCGCGGCGCAGCGGCCCGGCCGGCCCGCCCCGTTCGAACGCCTTCTCGCGCCAGTGGCGCATCATCTTGGGCAGCGGGATGCGCATCGGGCAGACCGCCTCGCAGCGCCCGCAGAAGGTGGAGGCGTTCGGCAGGTGCCCGGCCTCCTCCAGGCCGAGCAGGGCCGGCTGCATGACCGCCCCGATCGGTCCCGGATAGACCCAGCCGTAGGCGTGGCCGCCGACCGCGCCGTAGACCGGGCAGTGGTTCATGCAGGCGCCGCAGCGGATGCAGCGCAGCACGTCCTGGAACTCGGTGCCGAGCAGGGCCGAGCGGCCGTTGTCGAGCAGGACGACGTGGAACTCCTCCGGCCCGTCGGCGTCGCCCGGCCGCCGCGGCCCGGTGGAGACGGTGGTGTAGGCCGAGGCTTCCTGCCCGGTGGCCGAGCGCGCCAGCAGGCGCAGCATCAGCGTGGCGTCCTCCAGCGTCGGCACCACCTTGTCGATGGTGGCGATGACGATGTGGATGCGCGGCAGGATTTGCGTCAAGTCGCCGTTGCCCTCGTTGGTCACGATGACCGTCGACCCGGTTTCCGCGATCATCAGGTTGGCCCCGGTGATGCCGACCTCGGCCTCCTGGAACTTGCGGCGCAGCACGTGGCGCGCCTCGGTAATCAGAGTCTTGGCGTCGTCCATGGGGCGGCCGGGCGGCAGCTCGGGGTGGGCGGCGCGGAAGGTTTCGGCGACGTCCTCCTTGGACAGGTGGATGGCCGGGGCGATGATGTGGCTGGGCGGCTCTTGACGCAACTGGATGATGTATTCGCCGAGATCCGTCTCGATGGGGATCAGGCCGTTGGCCTCCAGATGATCGTTGATGCCGATCTCCTCGGCGATCATCGACTTGCCCTTGGTGACGGTTCGGGCGCCGGCCTTGCGGCAGACGGCCAGGATGGCGTCGCGCGCCTCCTGGTCGGTGCGGCACCAGTGGACGTGGCCCCCCTGTTCGACCACCCGGCTCTCGAACGCCTCCAGATAGACGTCGAGGTTGGCCAGAACGTGGTTCTTGAGGTCGCGGCCCTGGTCGCGCAGGGCCTCGAACTCGGGCAGCCGCTCGGCGGCCTGCCGGCGCTTCTCGACGAAGCCGGTGGTGGCGGTCGCCAGCACCTTTTGCAGGCGCTCGTCGGCCAGCGCCCGGCGGGCGTTCTCGGGAAAGGCGTGGGTGGTCGGGCGCATGGCTTCCGGGCTCCCGCTCAGCCCGCCCCGCCGGCCGGACCTTCGCCGATCGGCGGCGCGTCGGTGAGGCCGGCCAGCACCTCCGCCACATGGCGGACGTGCACGGCGGAGCCCCGGCGCTTCAGCTTGCCCGCCATGTTGAGCAGGCAGCCGAGGTCGCCGGCCAGCAGCGTGTCGGCGCCGGTGCCCTGGACGTCGTCGGCCTTGGCCTCGACCATGCGGTTGGAGATGTCCGGGTACTTGACGCAAAAGGTGCCGCCGAAACCGCAGCACAGCTCGGCCCCCGGCAGCTCGTTGAGGGTCAGCCCCTCCACCGCCCCCAGCAGGCGGCGCGGCTGCTCCTTGACGCCCAGCTCGCGCAGGCCGGAGCAGCCGTCGTGGTAGGTGACGGTGCCCTCGTAGCGCGCCCCGGTGGCGGCGACGCCGAGGACGTCGGTGAGGAAGGACACCAGCTCGTGGGTGCGCGCCGCCAGATGGCGGGCCCGCGCCGCCCAGGCCGGATCCTCGGCCAGCAGTTCCGGATAGTGGAGCCGGATCTGCCCGCCGCAGGAGCCCGACGGCACCACCACATGGTCGAATCCCTCGAAGGCGGCGATGGTGGCGCGGGCAAGGTCGCGCGCGGTGGCCCGGTCGCCCGAATTGAAGGCCGGCTGCCCGCAGCAGGTCTGCGCCCGCGGCACCGCCACCGTGCAGCCCGCCTCCTCCAGCAGCTTCACCGCGGCGAATCCGACGCTCGGCCGGAACAGGTCGACGAGGCAGGTGACGAACAGCCCAACCCTGGGCGTGGGACGCTGGTCCGGCATGGGATCCCGTTGGTCCTGACGACGTTTCCCCCTGGGAAGCGACATTAGAGCGGATCGCCCGAAAGCGGAATCGATTTGACGTGTGAATCCGCTCGCAAAACAAAGGTTTAGGGTGGCGGACGGGGAAGGGCGGCGGGAGCGGCCCGTCCGGCCCCGCCTCAGTCGAAGGGGTTGCGCGAGGGAATGACCCGGTCGCCGGGGGAGGAGCCGTCCTCCGCGTCCGCGAAGGGGTTGGCCTGGGAGGCCGGCGGCGCCAGGGCGCAGCGGACCAGCTCGGGAAGCATGTCCCGGGTGCCGACCAGATTGAAGGCGTAGCGCTGCTTCCCCAGCGTCGCGAACAGCGTCCGCCCGTGCCGCAGGGCCTCGATGTTGTTGACGCTCAGATTGAACTCCATCTTGACCAGCTCCCCGTCCCCGTAGGCGCGGAAGACCCCGACGTCCCGTCCGTCCATCTCGAACCGCACGCGGTAGACGCCCTCCGGAATTTTCCATTCCTCCCGCCCGAACACGATCTGGAACTCTTTGGTCTTCCGGATGACGAAGGCGAGGGTGGTGCCGTTCTCGTACTTGCCGGCGGTCAGGCAGCCACGGTCGCTGTGCTCGATCCGCCAGCCCGAGACCGTCTTCCACGGCTTCCATTCCTGCGGCTGCGCCGGCGCCGGCGACAGGGTCAGTGCCCCCAGGGCGAGCGCGGCCAGCTTGACGCACTTGACGCACTTCATGGCGCATCTCCGGCGGATGGTCACAACCCATGGAAGAATAGGTGCCCGGACCGTGCGCGTCAAACCGGATCGCAGCGCGGGCGGCGGCTCAGCGCCGCCCCGGCACCAGCGCGCTGGCCAGGAACAGGGCGGCGGCGGCCACCACCACGCTCGGCCCGCCCGGCAGGTCCCAGGCCAGCGAGGCGAGCAGGCCGCCCAGCACCGCCGCCACCCCGATGGCCGAGGCCAGCGCCGCCATGCCCTCCGGGTTGCGGGCGAAGCGGCGGGCGGCGGCGGCGGGGATGATCAGCAGCGAGGTGATGAGCAGGATGCCGACGATCTTCATGGCGGCGGCGATGACCAGCGCGATCAGCAGCATGAAGGCCAGCCGCAGCGCCTCCACCGGCAGCCCCTCGACGCGCGCCAGATCCTCGTCCACCGTCACCGCCAGCAACGGCCGCCACAGCGCCACCAGCCCGGCCAGCGCCATCGCCCCGCCGCCGTAGATCCAGGCCAGATCCGCCGGGGTGACCGACAGGATGTCGCCGAACAGGTAGGCGATCAGGTCGACCCGCAGCGTCTCCAGGAAGGCCAGCGCCACCAGCCCCAGCGACAGCGAGGAATGCGACAGGATGCCCAGCACCGTGTCGGAGGCCAGCGCCCGGTGCCGCTGCAACCCGACCAGCGCCAGCGCCAGCGCCACGCACACGCCGATCACCCCGACCACCGGGTTGACCCCCAGCAGGAAGCCCAGCGAGACGCCAAGCAGGGCGGAATGGGCCAGCGTGTCGCCGAAATAGGCCATGCGGCGCCACACCACGAAGGAGCCCAGCGGCCCGGCCAGCAGGGCGATGCCGCCACCGGCGGCCAGCGCGCGCACAACGAAGTCATCCATGGCAGCAGTCCCCGTCGCGGCCGGGCAGGACGGTGCCGTCGCCGGCGTGCGCGTGGTCGTGATGGTGCACGTAGACGGCCAGCTCGGCGGCGTGGCGGCCGAACAGGGCGTGATATTCGGGGTGGCGGCTGACGTCCTCCGGCGTGCCGGAGCAGCAGACGTGCCGGTTCAGGCACAGCACGCGGTCGGTCCGCGCCATCACCGTGTGCAGGTCGTGGCTGACCAGCAGGACGCCGCAGCCGCGCTCCCGGCGCAGCGCCTCGATGCGGCCGAACAGCTCCGCCTGCCCGTGAACGTCGACCGCCTGGTCCGGCTCGTCGAGGACCAGCAGGTCGGGATCGCCGACGAGGGCGCGCGCCAGCATGACCCGTTGCAGCTCGCCGCCGGAGACCGCCTGCACCGGGCGGTCGGCGAGATGCTCCACCCCCGCCTCGGCCAGCACCGCGGCGATGCGCCCGGCCGGCGCCGGCCGCCACAGGCCGAGGAAGCGGCGGACCGTCAAGGGCAGGGTTGCGTCAACTGTCAAGCGCTGCGGCATGTAGCCGATGCGCAAGCCCGGCCGCCGCCGCACCGTGCCGGCCGCCGGCCGGACGAGGCCGAGCACCGCCCGCACCAGCGTCGTCTTGCCGGCGCCGTTCGGGCCGATCAGCGTGACGATCTCGCCGGGCCGCACCTCCAGGTCGGCGCGGTCGAGGATGACCCGCCCGCCGAGGCGCACGGACAGGCCGGTGGCGGCGACCAGGGGCGGGCCGGCGGGGCGGCCCGGGGAACGGGATGGCTGGGTTGACATGTTACGTTATAACGTGACATCAGTTCCTGCGATCATCCGTATGCGCCCGAAACCGGCCGCTGTCCAGCCAGACGAAAAGGGATTCACCCATGCGCCCGGCACCGCCCGCCCCGACCCGCCCGATCCGCGCCGTCCTCGCCGCCGGTTTGCTGGCCGTCGCCGCGCTGCTGTCCGCCGCCCCCGCGCTGGCCGGGCCGCCGAAGGTCGTGGCCTCGATCAAGCCGGTCCATTCGCTGGTCGCCGCGGTCATGGAGGGGATCGGTGAGCCGGCGCTGATCGTGCGCGGCGCCGCCTCGCCCCACAGCTACGCGCTGAAGCCCTCCGACGCCCGGGCGCTGGCCGAGGCCGAGCTGGTCTTCTGGGTCGGGCCGGCGTTGGAAGGCTTCCTGGCGAAGCCGCTGGCCGCCACCGCGACCCGGGCCCGGGTGGTCTCCCTGCTGGAGGCGCCGGGCCTGCGCCGGCTGGCGGCCCGCGAGGGCGGGGTCTGGGAGGCGCACGGCCACGGCCATGGCGACAGCCACGGCCACGACCACGACCACGACCACGACCGCGCGGGTGACGGCCCGCCGCCGGCCGAGGTCAACACCCACGTCTGGCTCGACCCCGTCAACGCCCGCGCCATGGTCGCCGCGATCGCCGACGCGCTGGCCGACGCCGACCCGGCCAACGCCGCCGCCTACCGGGCCAACGCCGAACGCGCCGGGCATCGCCTCGACGCGCTGGACGCCGAGCTGAAGGCCACGCTCGACCCGGTCGCCGCCAAGCCCTTCGTGGTCTTCCACGACGCCTACCATTATCTGGAAGCGCGCTACGGCCTGAACGGAGTCGGTGCCATCACCGTCAGCCCGGACCGCCGCCCCTCGGCCCGGCGGCTGTCGGCCATCCGCGCCAGGATCGCGGAGCTGGGGGCGGTCTGCGTCTTCGCCGAACCACAGTTCGAGCCGGCGCTCGTCGACACCGTCCTGCGCGGCACCGGGGCGCGCAAGGGCGTGCTCGACCCCGAAGGCGCCGGCCTCGCCGACGGGCCGGACCTCTACCCCGCCCTTATGCGGGCCGCGGTGGCGTCGCTGGCGGGCTGCCTCGGCCCCGCTTCCGCCCCTTAAGCGCGGCGCGCGCCTGTGCTAGACCCTGGTCGAGGTTCGAACGGGGACGTCCCAGGGAGACGGGCATGAAGATCGGGATTGTGGGATGCGCGGGGCGCATGGGGCGGATGCTGGTGCGCGAGGTCGCCGCCACGCCGGGCTGCACGCTGGCCGGCGGCACGGAGCGGGTGGGCGGCCCGGCGCTGGGCCAGGACATCGGCCTGCTGGCGGGGGTCGGGGCGCTGGGGGTGACGGCGATCGACGACGCGGCCGCCCTGTTCGCCGAGGCCGACGCGGTGATCGACTTCACCAGCCCCGACGCCAGCGTGCGCCACGCGGCGCTGGCCGCCCAGTCGGAGACGGTCCTGGTCGTCGGCACCACCGGCTTCGCCCCGGCCCAGCAGGCGGCCATCGCGCAGGCCGCCACCCACACCCCCATCGTCCAGGCCCCCAACATGTCGGTGGGCGTCAACCTGCTGCTCGCCCTGGTCGAGCAGGCCGCCCGCCGGCTGGGCGAGGACTACGACATCGAGGTGCTGGAGATGCACCACCGCAACAAGGTGGACGCGCCCTCGGGCACCGCGCTCGGGCTCGGCCAGGCGGCGGCGGCGGGCCGCGGGGTGGCGCTGGAGGAGGTCTGGCAGAAGGTCCGGGACGGCCACACCGGCGCCCGCCCGCGCGGCGAGATCGGATTCGCCACCCTGCGCGGCGGCGACGTCATCGGCGACCATGTGGTGATGTTCGCCGGCGACGGCGAGCGGATCGAGCTGGCCCACAAGGCGGGGGGCCGGCAGATCTACGCCAAGGGCGCGGTGCGCGCCGCCCTGTGGGCGAACGACAAGGCGCCCGGCCTCTACAGCATGCGCGACGTGCTGGGACTCTGATCCGGCATCGGCGGGGCGCGGCGCGGCACCGCTGCGACCGCCGCCCGCCCCGGCCGGTTCCGGCCGGTGAAGGGCTCAGCCGGCCGGTTCCGGCCGGTGAAGGACTCAGCCGGCCGGTTCCGGCCGGCCGGGAGCCCGGCGCCAGGCCGCCAGCGCGCGGGTCAGCGCCCTGGCGAAGTCGCCGCGCTCCTCGGGCGACAGGAAGGCCCCCACCACCACGCTCTGCCCGTGCGAGGACAGCGTCACCTGGCTCTCGTGCCGGGGCGGGTCGTCCATGCTGACGCGCAGCCAGTAGGGCTGGAAGGTCCAGCGCTTCTCCGGCTTCCTCCAGGCGACGCGCTGGACGGTCAGGTCGCTGTCGGTCAGCCGGATGCGCTCGTAGAGGCGGGCGGAACGGTAGTTGGCGCGGAAGGCCAGCCACAGCACCAGCACGTCCAGCCCGCAGAAGGGCACCACCGGCCAGGCGCCGCCGGCGGCGAAGACCCCCGCGATCGTCAGGTTGGCGAGGACGACCACCCCCATCAGCACGCGGAAGCCGCGCCGGCCCAGGCTGCGGTGGGGGTGCAGGATGGCGTCGAAGAACACGCGGGGTACGCCGGGGACGGTCATGACGGGAACTGCTGAGCCTCCGGTTGCCGGGCGGGGCGGGCGCCCGCTATTCTTGCCGCGCCATGAAACCTGCCGCCATCGAAGAATTCTTCCGCCGCCTCAGCGCCGCCAACCCCGAGCCCCGGAGCGAGCTGGAGTATGTCAACCCCTACACGCTGCTGGTCGCCGTCGTCCTGTCGGCGCAGGCCACCGACATCGGGGTCAACAAGGCCACCGGTCCGCTGTTCCGCCGGGTGACCACGCCGCAGGCCATGCTCGATCTGGGGGAGGAGGGCCTGCGCGGCTACATCCGGACCATCGGCCTCTTCAACACCAAGGCCAAAAACGTCATCAAGCTGTCGGAAATCCTGGTGGCGGAGCATGGCGGCGCGGTGCCGCGCGACCGGGAGGCGCTGGAACGGCTGCCCGGGGTCGGGCGCAAAACCGCCAACGTCGTCCTCAACGTCGCCTTCGGGGAGGAGACCATGGCGGTGGACACCCACATCTTCCGCCTGGGCAACCGCACCGGCATGGCGCCGGGCAAGACGCCCGACGCGGTGGAACGCCGGCTCCTGGAGGTGGTGCCCAAACCCTACCGCCGGCACGCGCACCACTGGCTGATCCTGCACGGGCGCTACGTCTGCAAGGCGCGCCGGCCCGACTGCCCGGCCTGCGTGGTCAACGACCTCTGCGCCTTCAAGGACAAGACGAAGCCCGGCGCGGCTTGAGCGCCGCGGCCGGGCCTGAGCGGAGAGGCGGACGCCGGAGGGTTTTCCTAAGCGCCGTCCACGGTGGCGAGCGGGGCCGGGGCCGGAGCCGGGGCGGGCTTGGCGGCGTCGACGCCCTGGATGTCGCCCGTGAGCTGGCCGCCGGCCTCGACCGCCAGCTCGCCGTAGCGGATCGAGCCGTTGATCTTGCCGGTGGAGCGCACGGTCAGGCGGCCGCGCACGGTGATGTCGCCCTCGAAGCGGCCGCCGATGTCGGCCTCGTCGATCTCCACCGAGCCCTTGAACAGGCCGGTCTCGGCGATCTCGATGGACCGGCCGTCGCGCAGCTTGGCCTCGACCGTGCCCTCGACCACCAGGACGTCGCAGGAGCCGATCTCGCCGGACAGGGAGATCTCGCGGCCGACGATCAGGCGGCGCTGGTCGGACGGCGGCTGGGCGCCGGGCAGCGGGGCGGCCGGTGCCGCCGCCGGGGCGGCGGCGGGTTGGGCGTAGGCGTCGGGCCGGCGCGGGGCGCTGCCGGGCAGGTCGACCGTGCGGCGGGGAATGTCGGTCGGCTTGAAGCTCTGGCCGGGAGCGGCGACGCCGGTGGGCGGCTTCGGGGTGGTGGAGTTCATCTCGGGTCCCTTGTCGGAAAACGGCGGGCGGTGGCTCGGTGCCGGAGACGGGGAAGACGGATGCGCGGACGCCGGGGCTGCCGCCGGGGCGGCCGCCAGGGAGGAGAGTGGCGACACGGTCGTCTTGGGCTCGGCGGCGCCCGCCTCCGGTGCGGCCGGGCTGGCCGCGCCGGCACCCTGGTTCTTGGGCGTACCGGCGGGCGGATTCTTTCGTCCGAACAGCATGAACGTTGATCCCCAGATCAGTCAGGTCATCAAGGCGGCTTCGGATGACGGGCGCTCCGATCGGACACGGTCGAGAAAGCCCACCCTAGCGGGTTATCACGGTCATCCGGCCGGTCGCAAGTGGCCTTGTCAGGGTCTCGAAGCCCCGCCCATGCTTTGGAAGACGTGGACCATGAAGGCGCTTGCGATCACCGGCACCAGGAGGTTGACGAAGGGGATGGTCGAAAGGAAAGCGATAACGACGCCAGCCAAAAAAGGTTTCAGTGGCCGGGCGCGCCGCAGGAAACCCACATCTTTCCGGTCGAGCCGCCGAAGCGCCACCATTTCGAAATATTCGCGCCCGAGAAGATAGCCGTTTACGGTGTAGAATACCAGGATATTCAAGCCGGGTACGGCCAGATACAAGGGAAGCGCCAGAAGGTTGACCAGGACCACGACCGCGAAGAAGCGCAATGCGGTCGCCAGTTCTTCCATGATGCCGGTCTTGCGGGCCGGTGGCAGCCGTGGGTAATGGCGCCGCTCCACCGCGTTCACCACCTCCTCCAGGAAGAAGCTGGAGACCATGCCCACGGTCGCCGGGAACAGCACCCAGGCGACCACCAGCACCGCCAGCCCGCCGAGCAGGTCGAGCGTCCAGTCGACCCATGCGTAGCCGGTCAGCGCGGTGTGGAACAGCGCCCACCACACGCCTCCGGCGAGCAGCGTGAAGGCGGCCAGCGCGGACAGCACGGCGATCCACACCACCCGGCGCGAGGCCGGATCCGACAGTTGGGC
Organism: Pseudomonadota bacterium; assembly: GCA_023416455.1. GTDB lineage: Bacteria > Pseudomonadota > Alphaproteobacteria > Azospirillales > Azospirillaceae > Azospirillum. Next base: position 9,370 of record JAEZHQ010000529.1, read on the forward strand.
GAAGGCGAGAAACAGCGCGCGGATCATGGGACTCCCCGGCAGACGGTCGAGGATGGATATCTACGACGCCGGACCCCCGCCTTCCAGACCCCGCGGCGGGGACCGCCCGGCACGCTGCGGTTGAACGGCGGGGGCGTCACTTGGCCGCGGCCGGGACGGGGCGGCGCCGGCGGCGCGCTTGTGACACGCGCCGGCGGCGCGTTTGGGATGCGCGCCGGAGGCGCGCTTGTGATGCGGGCCGGCGCCGTTATACTCGGCGGCGGATTTCCACCGATCCTCCCGCAAACCTCCCCGAACAAGGAGCGCCCATGGCTTCGGCCGCATTCGACGTCACCGGCATCGGCAACGCCATCGTCGACGTGTTCGCCCATACCGACGACGATTTCCTGGCCGACAACGGCATCGAGAAGGGGGCCATGACCCTCATCGACGCCATCCGCGCGGAGGAGCTGTACGGCCGCATGGGGCCGGGCGTCGAGGTGTCCGGCGGGTCGGCCGGCAACACCATGGCCGGCCTCGCCTGCCTCGGCGGCCGCGGGGCCTACATCGGCAAGGTCCACAACGACCAGCTGGGCGCCGTCTTCCGCCACGACATCCGGGCCGCCGGGGTGCATTTCGAGACCGACCCGCTGCATGGCGGCGCCCCTACCGCGCGCTGCCTGATCCTGGTCACCCCGGATGCCCAGCGCTCCATGAACACCTACCTGGGGGCCTGCGTGGAGCTGGGGCCGGAGGACATCGACGAGACGCTCGTCGCCGGCTCGCAGGTGACCTATCTGGAAGGCTATCTGTGGGATCCGCCGCGCGCCAAGGAGGCGTTCCGCAAGGCGGCGGCGATTGCCCATGCCGCCGGCCGCAAGGTCGCGCTGTCGCTGTCCGACAGCTTCTGCGTCCACCGCCACCACGCGGAGTTCCTCGACCTGGTGGAGAACCAGGTGGACATCCTCTTCGCCAACGAGCACGAGATCGGCGCCCTCTACGGCACCGGCCGCTTCGAGGACGCGCTCGACGCGGTGCGGCGGCTGGGCAAGGTCGCGGCGCTGACCCGCAGTGAGAAGGGCGCGGTCGTGGTGTCCGGCGGCACCGCGGTCGAGGTCCCGGCCGAGCCGGTCGAGCGCGTGGTCGACACCACCGGCGCCGGCGACCTCTATGCGGCGGGCTTCCTCTACGGCGTCACGCGGGGCCTGCCGCCGGCGCAGTGCGGCCGGCTCGGCGCCATCGCCGCGGCCGAGATCATCAGCCACGTCGGGGCGCGGCCCGAGGCCGACCTCGTCGCGCTGGTCGCGGCCAGGGGCGTGCTGGCGTAATTGCCCCGCCCCGCCGCCGTGGGTTAAGCTGGCGGACGCCCGCCGTCCGCCGGTCCCGCCCCCACGGCCCACACACCATGCAAGTCTACCTGCCGATTGCCGAGATGTCGGTCAACGCCCTGCTCGTGCTCGGCATGGGCGGGTTGGTGGGATTCCTGTCGGGGATGTTCGGGGTGGGCGGCGGCTTCCTGATGACGCCGCTGCTGATTTTCATCGGCGTGCCGCCCGCGGTGGCGGTCGGCACCCAGGCCAACCAGCTGGTCGCGGCCAGCGTCTCGGGCGTTCTGGCGCACTGGCGGCGCGGCAACGTGGACGTGAAGCTCGGCGTGGTCATGCTGCTGGGCGGCCTCGTCGGCACCGTGTTCGGGGTCTGGCTGTTCGGGCTGCTCCAACGGATCGGCCAGATCGATGTGGCGATCACGCTGGCCTACGTCGTCTTCCTCGGCGGCATCGGGTCGATGATGCTGGTGGAGAGCAGCCGGGCGCTGATCCGCCGGCGCGCCCCCACCGCCCGGCGCGGCAAGCTGCACCGCCACATCTGGCTGCACGGGCTGCCGCTGAAGATGCGCTTCCAGCGCTCCAAGCTTTACATCTCGGCGCTTCTGCCGGCCGGCATCGGGGCGATCGGCGGCATGCTGGTGGCGATCATGGGCATCGGCGGCGGCTTCCTGCTGGTGCCGGCGATGATCTACCTGCTCAACATGCCCACCGGGCTGGTCGCCGGCACCTCGCTGTTCCAGATCATCTTCACCACCGCCATGGCGACGCTGTTGCAGGCGGCGATCAACCAGACGGTGGACGTCATGCTGGCCCTGCTGCTTCTCGTCGGCGGCGTGGTCGGCGCCCAGTTCGGCACCCGGGCCGGCGGCCGGCTGCGCGGCGAGCAGGCGCGCCTGCTGCTCGCCTCGCTGGTGGTGGCGGTGGCGCTGAAGCTGGCCTGGGATCTGGTGGTGGAGCCCAAGGACCTGTTCTCCATCGCCGTCGGGTCGCCATGAGGCGCGCCGCCGGCGGTCTGGCCGGGCTGCTCCTGGCCGTTCTGGTCCTGGCCGGCGTGCCGGCCGCCACCGCCCGCGCCCAGCAGCTCGTCGCCGACCTGTCGAGCCACCTGATCGCCATCAACACCGGCTTCACCGGCACCGAGGTCGTGCTGTTCGGCACCACCGAGGGCGTCGGCGACGTCGCCATCGTGGTGACCGGCCCGCGCGGCAGCGTGACGGTGCGGCGCAAGGACCGCGTCGCCGGCATCTGGGTCAACGCCGAGAGCGTGCGCTTCGAGCAGGTGCCCGGCTACTACATGGTGGCGACCAACCGGCCGCTCGACCAGTTCGTCGGCCGCCCGGTGCTGGAACGCCACCAGATCGGCCTGCCGCACCTCCAGCTGGGCCCGCGCGAGCAGCGCTCGGCGGCGGAGCTGGCGGTGTTCCGGGCGGCGCTGATCCGCAACAAGCAGCGCGCCGGCCTGTACGGCATCACGCTGGGGCAGGTCACCTTCCTTGGCGAGCGGCTGTTCCGGACCAACATCTTCTTTCCGGCCAACGTGCCGACGGGCCTATACAATGTCGAGGCGCTGCTGATCCGCGACGGCGAGGTGGTCAGCGCCCAGACCACGCCGCTGGTCGTCTCCAAGGTGGGGTTCAGCGCGGAGATCTATGACTTCGCCCGCAACCAGCCGGTGGCCTACGGCGTTGCGGCGGTGATTGGCGCGGTGGCGGCCGGCTGGCTGGCCGGCGCCGCCTTTCGAAGGGTGTGAGATGACCGAACCGACCGAGTCCGCCGCTTCCGGCCCCGCCGCCTCCGAGGTCGCCGGCAAGCCGCCGGTGCGCATCTTCCTCGTCGTCGTGGACGACAGTCCGGAGTCGACGGTGGCCCTGCGCTACGCCTGCCTGCGCGCCCGCAAGTCGCAGGGCAAGGTGGCCCTGCTCTACGTGATCGAGCCGGGCGAGATGCAGCACTGGCTGGCCATGGAGAACCTGATCCGCGAGGAGCAGCGCAGCGAGGCGGAGCAAAAGCTCCAGAAGCTCGCCCGCGAGGTGAACCGGCTGACCGGCACCTTGCCGGCCCTCTACGTGCGCGAGGGCAACCGCCGCGACGAGCTGCTGGCCCTGATCGCCGAGGAGCCGGGGATCTCCATCCTGGTGCTGGCCGCCGGCACCGACCCGGAGGGGCCGGGGCCGCTGATCGCCTATTTCACGGGACGCGGCCTGCAAAGCCTGCGCATCCCGCTGACCATCGTGCCCGGCGGCCTCGGCGACGAGGAGCTGGACGCCATCACCTGAGGCGGTTTCGGCACGGCCGGCGGTTGCCGCCCTGGCCGCCGTGTTGCATGAATATGGTCGGTGTCGTAGGTCAAGCGCCCGTCGGCGTGTTGCAGCGAGGTGAGCGGGGCAAGAGATCGCCCCAGCCCCGTTGGTGATCAGGCGACGCGGACGGAATTCGGGCGTCCAAGGTCAAGCATGCGGTTGAGGACCATGACGCCGATGGCGACTTCGGTGGCCTGCGCCTGATCGGAGTGGAAGCGCAGCGCCTCGCCAAGGGCGCCC
>JAEZHQ010000560.1 GCA_023416455.1 Pseudomonadota bacterium
GGCGGCGCCCGCGGCGTCCGACGGACCCGGCGCCACCACCCGGCTCAGGCCCAGCCCGAGGCCGAGCCCGGCCTGGTCGGTCTGCTCGGTGCGCACCGGCTCGTCGCGGACGCGGCGGTTCTCCCGGCCGCGGCCCCTGGCCGGCGCGCCGCTCACGCTGTCCACCTCGTCCGGGGTCTCCAGCGCGTTGAGCGCCAGCACCTGGTAGATCGACAGCGGCGTGCCGTTCAACGCCTTCTGCGGGATGGTCGGGACCTGGGTGGTGAAGCCGTCGGGGATGTCCTGCCGGCGCACGCGGTCGATGACCGTCTGGCCCGGCGCGGCGTCGGCGGCGGGGCTTTCCGCGAACTTGGCCGCGAAGCGGTCGTAGATCGCCTTCAGCGACTTGGCCTTGCCGGTCTCCTTGTCGACGAACACCGCCTTGTTGGCGGAAGCCGCATCGGGGAACAGCTCGGCCGCCGGGCGGTTCGGGCTGTCGTGCATGGCGTTCAGGAACTTCGACGCCCCCCCGGCGCCGAGGAAATGGGCGAGGTAAAGCTCGGTCGGTCCGACCCGGCCCCGGACGTTCGCCTCCAGATGCTCCTTGTTGTCGCGGGCGAACTCCGCGGCCATCAGGGACGAGACGGCGGGATCCTTGCGCAGATCCAGGATCTCCCGCTTCAGGGCCGGGTCGGCGACGTAGGGCCGCCCGTCCCCCCGCGTCTGGATCGCCGCCGCGTAGCGGCCGAGCCCATGCGCCGCGCCATGCTCCTTCACCGTGTTCAGCCAGGTGCTGTCGATGAACTGGTAGAGCCCGGTGGCCGACGAGGTGGCGGCCTTCACGTCCGTGCGGAACCCGCTCTCCACGGCAGCTTTTTCCATGAGGTAGGAAAAATCGACCCCCGTCCTGGCGCTGGCGTTGCGGATCGCGGCTTCCACATGGGCCGGCCCGCGCGCGGTCCGGGCCTGCTGTGCGGCGGTTTCGGCCTGGTGGGCGAAGGCGGTGGCGATGGTCATGGGTCGATCCCCCTGGGGCGGTGCGCACCGTTCTTTGCAACGGGGGTGCCAACCCAGGGGGGACGGCGGCGGCAACTTCCTCTTGCACCATTCGGTACGGTATGTTGACGTCCGCGTAAACCTTCACCGTCCAACCGGTCCCGGGAGGCCGCTCCATCCATGATACCCTACACCGCTCCGGTCGATGAGCTGCGCTTCGTCCTCAACGAGGTGGTCGGCCTCGACCAGGTCGCCGCGCTGCCCAACTGCGACTCCGCCGCCCCCGACCTGGTGGACGCGGTGCTGGAGGAGGCCGGAAAGTTCGCCGCGGGCGTTCTGGCGCCGCTGAACACGGTGGGCGACCGGCAGGGTTCGACGCTGGAGAACGGGGTGGTCCGCACGCCGGCCGGGTGGAAGGAAGCCTACGCCCAGTTCGTCGAGAGCGGCTGGAACAGCCTGCCCTTCGAGCCGGACTACGGCGGGCAGGGCCTGCCCTGGACGGTGGCCTTCGCGGTCAACGAGATGTGGCAGGCCGCCAACATGGCCTTCGGCCTGTGCCCGCTGCTCAACCAGGGGGCCGTCGACCTGCTGACCGAGCACGGCAGCGAGGAGCAGAAGCGGGTCTATCTGGCCCGCATGATCGCCGGCGAATGGACCGGCACCATGAACCTGACCGAGCCGCAGGCGGGCTCCGACCTCGCCGCAGTGCGCACCCGCGCGGTGCGCGCCGAGGACGGGAGCTACCGCATCACCGGGCAGAAGATCTTCATCACCTACGGCGAGCACGACCTGACGGAGAACATCGTCCATCTGGTGCTGGCCCGCCTGCCCGACGCCCCGCCGGGCATCAAGGGCATCAGCCTGTTCATCGTGCCGAAGTTCCTGCCCAACCCCGACGGCACGCCCGGCGCGCGCAACGACCTGCGCTGCGCCAGCCTGGAGCACAAGCTGGGCATCATGGCCAGCCCGACCGCGGTCATGGCCTTCGGCGACGACGGCGGCGCCGTCGGCTATCTGGTGGGCCAGGAGAACCGCGGCATCGAATACATGTTCACCATGATGAACAACGCCCGGCTGGGCATCGGCATCCAGGGCGTCGCCATCGCCGAGCGCGCCTACCAGCAGGCCCGCGACTACGCCAGGAGCCGGGTGCAGAGCCGCGACCTGGCCGAGGCCAAGGGCGGCCCGGTCGCCATCATCCGCCACCCCGACGTGCGCCGCATGCTGCTGGACATGCGCGCCAAGATCGAGGCGGCCCGCGCGCTGGCGCTCTACGCCGGCGTCCAGCTCGACACCGCGCGCCACCACACCGAAGACGCCGTGCGCGCCGCCGCCGCGGCGCGCGTCGATCTGCTGACCCCGATCGTCAAGGCCTGGTCCACCGACATCGGCGTCGAGGTGACCTCGACCGGCGTGCAGGTCCACGGCGGCATGGGCTTCATCGAGGAGACGGGGGCCGCCCAGCATTACCGCGACGCCCGCATCGCCCCGATCTACGAGGGCACCAACGGCATCCACGCCAACGACCTCGCCTTCCGCAAGACCGGGCGCGACGGGGGCGAGGCGGCGCGCGCCCTCATCGCCGAGATGCGGGCCACCGTGGCGGCGCTGGAAGGCACGCCCGGCGACGACATGGAGGCGATCCGCACCAATTTGGCGGCCGGGCTCGACGCGCTGGAGCAGGCGGTCGCCTGGACCGTGACCACCCAGGCCGGCGGCGACCCGCGCGCCGTCGCCGCGGGGGCGGCCAACTACCTGAAGCTGTGGGGCACCGTGGCCGGCGGCTGGATGCTGGCGCGGTCGGCGGCCAGGGCCATGGAGGGGCTGCGCCGGCCCGGCGCCAACGCGCCGTTCCTGGAGGCCAAGCTGATCACCGCCCGCTTCTACGCCGAACAGGTCCTGGCCCAGGCGCCGGGCCTGCTGCTGCCCATCCTGACCGCCCACAGCACCGTCCTGGCGCTGGCCGAGGAGCAGTTCTAAAAGAAAGCCCCAATCGTTGGAGGTATTCTCTCATCCATGGCGGGTCGGCGCCAGCCTGTGACCGACTGATGCGGACGGCGCCTGAAGGCATCGTCCGCATCACCGTCTCGATCAATGCTGTCGCATTGATCTGTCGGGTTTTACCAGCGGCGCTCAATGGACGTGTTCATGCGCCGCCGGCATGGGGGCTCGGATAAGGTACGGCCACCGGTCGGAAGTTTCCGGAAATGGCATGACCTGCGGCAATTCGCACCTGAACCGGACAGCGCCTCGACATGCCCTTTGTGAGCGTGCTACCGACGAGGGCATAGCGGACAATACGGACAGTTCCTTTCGCTACGAAGATCGGTGCCGGCCGCGAAGGTGAAAAAGCCATGCCGCTCGTGGCTCGGGTTGCAATCGAAGGGCATGATGTCCACCGTGAGCCGGTGTCATTCCGGCTGTCCCGCTACGACGCTCAGTACAATGGCACGCTCGCCTCCGCGCCGCTCAAGGCACTGGAGGACGATGTTGCGCAACACTGGGTGCCGCGGTTGACACTGTCCGCCCTGGCCGGGCGCGACGCCGATGTGAGCTGGGACTGGCCCAACGACGTTCTGGCTCCGGCATTCAAGCATTTGCGCACGGGCGAACCACGCGGCGGCACGCTCTTGGTGTTGGAGAGCGATCGTTGCCCCTGCCAACCCGAGGGGGTGGCGCGAATCATATACGGCTGGGATACTTTCCATCTACCCAGGCGCATGCTGCGTCGCGGCCGCGGGCCGGTGGCACCCGTTGCAAGCTATGTGGACACCATCGCAGTCGCACCTTGGAATCGTGTGGATGTTCCGCCGCCGCCTCGGGTGCGGGACCTGGGTAAGCTGCTTCTTTTCGCGTCCATCCTGTTATCCTATGAGGATGGCAAAGACGGTCGCGTTGCGCTGCACGCGGCGTCGCTGGCGGAAGACTGGTATCGCCAAATGCTGCCGGGCGCCAGATTTTCCTATGACGGAAGAGAGCTCGGTGATGAGAGAGACCCCGATGACGGTAACGATTACGGCCCCTACATCGAGGTTGATGACGATGCCGCCAGAGCATACTGTAAACATGTCGTGGGTGCCGTGCCTTGCGCCTCTGCCGTCGTACCGATCGTGCCTTCCAATGTGGTGAATGCGTTGAGTTGGTTTTGCCAAGGTTCGTTGTAAGGACAGGGTTCGTTGCAGGGGATGTGTCCGATGGCCTCGTCTGACCGGTCATTTATGAACGACTTATCAGATCTTCCGGTCGGGCTTGGTCACAACCGCTTCCCGACGAGCGGCGCACCCATTGAACAGGCCGGACCGGACGGCTTGGCCCTTCGGTTGGATCAGCCACGGAATTGCCGACGGTTGCCCGGTACTGTCCGATTGTCGGTGCAGATCGGCCAAGACGTGCTGTGGAATGAGGTCCGCATCGCACCCGAGGTGTTCCTTGACGAGCTTGCCCGGAAGTTGCGCCTGCTGTTCAAGGATCCCTCACCCACCGTGGAGATCGGCGAGGCGTCGGCACAGCCGCCAATCGGCTCGATCATGGTGAAGCGTGACGGCGTCACCCTTGTCTTGTCGGCGACCGGGAAGAACCGTCCCAGCCTTTTCCGTGTCGCCTTCGGCCCGGCGCTTGAGGCACTGGAGGAGTTCGGCCATGCCATCGCCATACGCCTTCCGGCCGAATGCACATCTGTGAAAGCCTGGCGCAACCGCCTGCCGCGCGACCGTGAGGGAATGGCGACATGGGACGCCGAGTTGCTGGATTTGCCCTTGACGGTGGCGCAGAGCCTGAATTTTGAGCCAATCGACGACCCACGCGATCTGGCGTTCCCCAACGATCTGCGCATGGCGGCCCGGCTCGCCTATGCCTCCGATATCAAGGTTACCGCGTTGCGTGAGGCTCTGGACGAGATCCGTGCCCATGGTCCCGTCCAAACCACCGAGCTGGATGGATTTGCCGAGCGGGCTTCCGACGGGCTATCGGCGACGCTCCTTAGCGACATGCGCCCGTGGGAGAAGGGGCACGCTCTTGCCCTGTGGCTGCGCAAGCAGCTCGGCGTGGCAGAGGGGCGGTTCGACATCGAGGGGCTGTTGCGCGCTTGGGGCGTTTCGATCAGAGAGATTGACCTCGCCACCCCGCATATCGACGCCATCGCGGCGTGGGGCGATCATGGGCCGGTGATCGTTGTGAATCGTTCAGGAACCCGGTCGCACAGCCCCACGGGACAGCGGGCGACCTTGGCGCACGAGCTATGCCATCTGCTGATCGATCGCTCCGGCGCGCTTCCTGTGGCCGAGGCCCAGGGCGACAGGGTGCGCACGATGCCTGACATCGAGAAGCGCGCCAACGCCTTTGCCGCCGAACTGCTATTGCCGCGCGAGGACGCCGGGCGTGTGCTGCGCCAGTGGGGCTACGTCCAGAAAGCTGTGGACGTGTTGATGGAGAGGTTTGACGTCAGCCGCGTGATGACACTGCGTCAGCTTGGCAATCATCCATTTGATGCCGGCGGTCCGACCACCGAGCAAAGGGCGGAGATCAAGAGGCTCATCGACGACGAAAGCCGGATTGCGTCCGTCAGGATGGTGTAGAAAGGCTGGAGTTCCAGGATTGGCTCTACCGTCGGCTACGCCTTCCTTTGGGCCAGCCCAACCCCCGGGGCGGCCCGCTGTTTTCCACCATAGTCTCGGACACCACCATCCCGGGGGCGACGCGCCTCATTCGAAACCGCATCAGCCCGCGCGCGGGCCGCGCAGGGTCCGCCAGCCACAGACCGCCAGATAATAGGCGGTGGCGAGCAGCCACACCGTCCAGGCCACCTCCGGCCGGGCGGGATGGGCGGCGACCAGCACGGCGCCCGACGCCGCCCAGGCGGCGGTCGCCGCGATGTTCAGCCGCTTCAGCGCGTGGACCCGGAACGGGTGCAGGAACTTCACGCTGGTGAAGGTGAGCAGGCCGAGCGCCACCACCACGGCGGCGTTGATCCAGGGATCGAGCGCCAGGAGCCAGAGATACAGCGCCACCACGTTCCAGATCGCCGGGAAGCCGACGAAATAATGGTCGCCGCTCTTCATCCCGGTGTTGGAGAAGCAGTAAAGCGAGGTGGTCAGCACCCAGGCCGCCAGCGGCACGCCCAGCCCCTCGGGGAGCAGGCCGAAGCGGTCGAGGAACACCGCCGGCACCACGACGTAGGTCAGATAGTCGATGACGAGGTCGAGGACCGAGCCGTCGATCCCCGGCAGAACCTCCTTCACCGCGGCGCGGCGGGCGAGCGTGCCGTCCACCCCGTCCACCACCAGCGCCAGCCCCAGCCAGCCAAGGCAGGCCACGGCGTCGCCGCCGACCGCGGCCTGCAAGGCGAGGAGCCCCAGAACCACGCCGCTCGCCGTGAAGGCGTGGACCCCCCAGGCCGCAAGCCGCCGCCCGATTCCGTAGCCGCCGTCCACGTCCGTCCCCCCGCTGCGTCGGCGCCACCGTAGCGTTTCCGCAGCGGTCCCCTCAAGGAAGCGATGGCGGGACGGGCGAAGGCGTCCGTATCACTCCACGGTGCCGAGCTGCCGTTCCAGGACGCCGCGCAGCTGGCGCGGGGTGACCGGCTTGTGGGCGAGGCCGAGGCCGTGCCGGGTCGCCTCGCGCTGGTAGTCGAGGCCGGTCTCGCCGGTGAGGATGACGCCCGGCACGGGGCGTCCGAGGAAGTTGCGGACGCGGTCGATCGCCTGGGGTCCGACCTCCCCCTCACGCAGCCGGTAGTCGGCGATGACGACGTCGGGCACGCGGCCGGCCTCGCGCAGGCGCTCCACCGCCTCGCTGCCGGATCCGGCCAGCAGGACCTGATAGTCCCACCCCTCCAGCACCACCCGCAGCCCGCTCAGAACCATGGTGTCGTCGTCGATGACCAGGGCGAGCCGCCCCCGCCCCGCCGGTGCGGCGGCTTCTTCGGGGGGGACGGACGCCGCGCCCTCGCCGTCCCGGCCGAGCGGGACGTCGATGGTGAAGCTCGTCCCCCGGCCGGCCTGCGAGCGCACCCCGACCGGATGGCCGAGCAGCCTGGAGAGGCGGCGGACGATGGCCAGCCCGAGGCCGAGGCCCTGGCTGCGGTCGCGCTCGCTGTTGCCGACCTGATGGAACTCTTCGAAGATGCGCTCCAGCTGATCGCCGGGGATGCCGATTCCGGTGTCCGTCACGGTGACCCTGGCGGCCCCGTCGGCAATCCCGCAGCCGATCCGGACGCCGCCCCGTTCGGTGTAGCGGATGGCGTTCTCCACGAGGTTGCGGACCATGCGGCCGAGCAGCGTGGGGTCGGTGCGCACGGTGACGCGGCAGGACGGCTCCATGGCCAGGGTCAGCCCCTTGGCCTGGGCGATGGGCTGGAAGGCGGCACCGACATCCTCCAGGATCGGCGCCAGGGGGACGTCGGTGACCTGCGGCTGGGTCACCCCGGCGTCCAGGCGGGACACGTCCAGCAGGCTGTCGAGCAGGGCCTTCAGCGTGTCGAGGCCGCGTTCGAGCAGCGTCAGCGTGCTCTGTCCCCGCTCACCCCGGACATGGGGGGCGAGGGCCGCCGAGAACAGGAACAGCGACTGCAACGGCTGGCGGAGGTCGTGGCTGGCCGCCGCGAGGAACTTGCTCTTGGCCAGGTTGGCCTCTTCGGCCGCCTCCATGGCGCGCCGCAGCTCGTCCTCCATGGTCTTGCGCTGGTGGATGTCGCGGCCGACCACCTGCATCTCGACGATGCGGCCGTCGACGACCACGGCGGAGCCCTCCCAGGAGAACCAGCGGACGCCCTCGGCCAGCCGGACCCGGCTCTCGATCGTTCCGCGGTGATCCGCCGCGGTCCGCGCCTGCTCCAGGCCGGCACGCGCGACGTCGAGGTCGTCGGGATGGATGAAGGAGGTCCAGGAGGCGTCGAGCAGGTCCTCGCGCCTCAGCCCGAAGGCCTGGCACGCCTTGTCGTTGGCGAAGGTGAAGCGTCCGGCGCCGTCGAAGCGCAGGATCAGGTCGGTCTGGGTCTCCACCAGGCCCCGGTACCATTTCTCGCTGTCGCGCAGGGCCGTTTCGGCCTGCTTCAGCGCGGTGATGTCGCGGAGGAGGCCGATGGTCCCCACCAGCCGCCCGCCGGCGTCGCGCAGCGGAATCCGGGTCGACAGGAAATGCCGCGGGCCGCCGTGCCCCTCGCTGTGGATCACCTCCTCGCTGATCTCCGGGCGGCCGGGTTCCATGATCCGGCTCCCGGGCTGTGGCCAGGCCGCGCCGGCCGCCAAGGCCGGCAGGTCCGGTGCGGCCGGGCCGGTGAGCTGGTCGCGCCCGGTGCCGTGGAGGAAGGCGGTGGCGGAGTTCGCCACCACGTAGCGGCCCCGCGTGTCCTGGATGAAGATGGGGTCGGGCGAGGACTCGATGATGGTGTCGAGCAGGATGAAATTCTCCTGGAGACGGCGCTCGGCAACCCGCTGGCCGGTGATGTCCTCGTTCACCACCACCGCGCCGAGCAGGCTGCCGTCCTCGCCGCGGATCGGCGCGGCCGAGCTGCGGATGGTCTTGCGCTGCCCGTCGAAACCCTCGATGTCGACGATCTCCCCCAGCGAGGTGGTGCCGTCGCGCAGCGCGCGCGCCGCCGCCCACTCCCGCGCCTCGATGGGCTCGCCGCTGTCCGCCCACCATCCCTTGCGGTGGCTGTAGTCGTCGAGGCTGGCCAGGCCGGAACCGCCCCAGATGCGCCCGGCCGCCGCGTTGACGCGCACGACCCGTCCGTCGGCCCCCATCACCAGCACGCCGACCGGCAGATGCTCCATGATCCGGTCGAGCAGGTCGCTGCTGCGGCGCAGCTCGCGCTCGGCCAGCTCGCGCTGGCGGGTCTGCTCGTCGAGGTCGGCCGCCAGATCGTCGAAGGCCCGGCCGAGGGCGGCGATCTCCGAGCCGCCGTGCAGCCCGCTGCGCACCGAACGCTCGCCCTGCCGCCAGCGCCGGGTCACCGCCACCAGCCCGGCCACCGGCCGGCGCAGCAGGAACTCCCCGCCCAGAAGCACCATGACCAGAAGAACCAGGAGCCCCAGCGCGAACAGCCCCAGCGCGCGCCGGGCCGCCGCGTCGATGGGCGTCGTCGCGGCCGTCTGGTCCAACTCGACGGCGACGAAAAGCCCCTTCGGGTCGCTGGAGATCGGGGAATAGGCGACGATGGACGGCAGGCTGTCCGCCATGCCCTGCTCGTCGGCGGTGACCAGCGGCCGGTATCGATCGGGCAGCGGCTGGCCGACGAGGTCGGGCTGCCGCGGCACCCGGGCCAGCACGATGCCACCGCGGTCCGCCATGATGGCGGCCCCGCCGAAGGGCAGGGTCTTGGTCGCCAGAAAGTCCCCCAGCCAGGCGAGGTCGAGCATGGCGGTGACGACCCCCGCCACCTCGCCCGTCGCGTCCCGGAAGCGCAGCGCGAAAGGCAGCCAGGCCCGGCCCGACCGGCCCCCCCGGGCGAACTCGCCGACGACGAAGTCCTCCGTCGCCAGGGCCTCCCGGATGTGCGGCCTCCGGCCCACCTCCGCCCCCACCCCGAGGCGGTCGGTTCCGCAGCGGATGGTGCCCTGGCGGTCGGCGACATACAGAATGATGTGTTTCGGATAATCGGGCCGCAGCCGATCCATGAAGTCCTGGCAGGCCGCCGCCTCGCCGCCGCGCACGGCCTCGGCCTGTCGGATCGTCACCAGGGTCTGGCGGATGCCGTCGATCAGCCGGATCTGCTCCGCCTCGATCAGGTCCAGCATGCGCTCGGCCTGCCGGTGGACCTCCTCCTCGCGCTGCCCGCGCAGCTCGCGCACGTCGTAGAGCTGAATGGCCGCGGCCGGGGCCATGGCCAGGATGACCAGCAACACCAGGCGGTGGAGGAGGCTCATTCGGCCGCCCGTTCCTTGTCCATGCCGCGCATCGCCGGGGACGGCCCCGCCGAGGCTCGTCACGGCATACTACGGTATGTCGAAAATAACCAACCGAATCCCGGCGCCGGGCGATGCGCAAATGTGCCGCACCCGTCCTTGCGGGGCGGCCAGCGGAAATTCCGCTCAGCCCGCGGCGCGGGCCGGCGCCGCGAAGGCCGGATGGCCGGCCAGCGCGTCGGGCATGGGGCCGCCGGTGGCCCAGTCCAGCAGCTCCACCGTATGGACGACCGGCAGCCCGGTGCCGGTGCCGATCTGGGTGATGCAGCCCAGGTTCCCGGCGGCGACGGCGTCGGCCTTCGTGCTCTCGATGCTGCGGACCTTGCGGTCGCGCAGATGGACGGCGATGTCCGGTTGAAGCATGTTGTAGGTGCCGGCCGAGCCGCAGCAGAGATGGCCCTCCGGGATCTCGCGGACCTGGAAGCCGGCGGCGCGCAGCAGGGCGCGCGGCGGATCCTTGATGCGCTGCCCGTGCTGCATGGAGCAGGCGGAGTGGTAGGCGATGGCCTGCCCGGTCGCCGCCACCGGCGCGGCCAGCCCGATCTCGGCCAGGAACTCGGTCACGTCGCGGGCGGCGGCGGCGACGCGCCGGGCCTTCTCCGCGTAGGCGGCGTCCTCGCGGAACAGGAAGCCGTAATCCTTCACCGTCGTCCCGCAGCCCGAGGCGTTGATGATGATGGCGTCGAGCCCCTCGCCCTCCATCTCGCCGATCCAGGCGTCGATGGTCCGCCGGGCCGAGGCGTGGGCCAGATCCTCCTTGCCCATGTGATGGGTCAGCGCGCCGCAGCAATCCGCCCCCTTGGCCACCACCACCTCGACCCCGTGGCGGTTGAGCAGGCGGATCGTCGCCTCGTTGATCTGCGGGGCAAGAACCTGCTGGGCGCAGCCGATCAGCAGGGCGACGCGCTTGCGGCGCGGCCCTTCGGCCGGATGCACGCCCGGCCGGTCGCTGCGGCTCGGCCCCGGCACCGACCGGGGCGCCAGCGCCAGGAGGGTGCGCAGCCGCCCCGGCATCAGCCGGCCGAAGGGCTTGGCCGCCCAGGCGCCGAGCAGGGCGAGGCGGAACAGGGCCGGGTTGGGCAGGACGCGGGCCAGAAGGTTCCGGATGGCGCGGTCGGCCGGACGGCGGGCGTGCGTCGCCTCGATGTGGGCGCGGGCGTGGTCGACCAGGTGCATGTAATGCACCCCCGACGGGCAGGTGGTCATGCAGGACAGGCAGGACAGGCAGCGGTCGACATGGGTCACCGTCGCCTCCGGCGGCGGCCCGCCCTTCTCCAGCATGTCCTTGATCTGGTAGATGCGGCCGCGCGGGCTGTCCAGCTCGTCGCCGAGCAGCACGTAGGTCGGGCAGGTCGCCGTGCAGAAGCCGCAATGCACGCATTTGCGCAGGATGGCCTCGGAATCGCGGTAATCCGCGTCGGCGAGCTGGGCGAGGCTGAAATTGGTCTGCATGGGTCCGTCACACCCCCGCGTACATGCGGCCCGGGCTGAGGATGCCGCGGGGATCGAAGCTCTCCTTGACGCGGCGGCTGAGCGCCAGCAGCGGTTCGGGGAGCGGGGGAAACACCTCGGTGGCGGCGCGCGCGTCGTCGGGCGCGCGCACCAGGGTGGCGTGGCCGGCGGCGCCCACCGCCGCGCGGACGGCGGCGGCGCCGCCGGGCGCGGGGAGGACCGCCGCCCAGATCAGGCCGCCGGCCCAGTCGTAATAGAGGTCGGCGTCGAGCCGCTCGCGCAGCGCACCGGCCACCCGCGGCCCATCGGCCGGCGGGACGGAAAGCTTCCAGACATGGCGCTCGCGGTCGCCCGCGAAGGCGCGCGCGTCGCGGATCTCCGCCCAGGCGGCCAGCGAATCCGCGCGGTCGAGCACGGCGTCGGCCCCCAGCTCCTCCTTGAGGGCGGCGGTGCGGGCCGCCACCGACGGCCCGAAGCCCTCCAGCCGGACCAGGGTCGCGGCCCCGCCCACCCCGGACAGGGCGCGCAGGCGGGAGCGCGCGGCGATCCCGGCCGGCAGGTGGGCGGCGCCGGAGACCTCGTGGGGGCTCTGCATCGCCCGGGTCAGCGCCTCCACCGCCGCCGCGTCCGTCCGGCCGGCCAGCAGCAGCGTGCGCGTGTCCTCCGGCGCCGGCAGAACCTTCACCGTCAGCTCGGTGAACGCGGTCAGCGTGCCGAAGGAGCCGGCCATCAGCTTGGGCAGGTCGTAGCCGGTAACGTTCTTCACCACCTTGCCGCCGCCCTTGTAAAGCTCGCCGCGCCCGTTCACCCCCTCGATGCCCAGCGCGTGGTCGCGCGCCGAGCCGGCGCTGATCCGGCGCGGCCCGGCCAGGCCGCAGGCGACCAGGCCGCCCAGCGTCCCCAGCCCCTCCGGCAGGCCGTAGAGCGGCCCCAGGTCGGGCGGCTCGAAGGAGAGCTGCTGGCGCCGCTCGGCCAGCATGGGCAGGAGGACGCCCAGCGGGGTGCCGGCCCGGGCGGTCAGGACCAGCTCCTCCGGCTCGTAGGCGACGACCCCGCTCAGCCCGGACAGGTCGAGCGTGTGGCCCGTCTGGAGCGGGCGGCCCAGGCCGCGCCTGGAGCCGGTGCCGGCGACCTCCAGCGGCTCTCCGGCCGACAGGGCCCAGCGCACGGCCTCGGCGGCCTGGGCGGCGGTGTCCGGCCTGATGGTGGTGGCGGTCATGCCGGCCCCCTTTCGCGGTCGGTGTGGTCCGGGCGCGCGGCCATCGCGGGCGCGGCCCTCAGAAGCGCGGAATGTCGGGGAAGCGCAGCTCGCCCCGGTGGACATGCAGGCGCCCCAGCTCGGCGCAGCGGTGCAGCGTCGGGAACACCTTGCCGGGGTTGAGCAGCCCGTCGGGGTCGAAGGCGCATTTGAGGCGCTGCTGCTGCTCCAGGTCGACGGCGGCGAACTGGTCGGTCATCAGGTCGCGCTTCTCGACGCCGACCCCGTGCTCGCCGGTCAGCACGCCGCCGACCTCGACGCACAGGCGCAGGATGTCGTTGCCGAATTCCTCCGCCCGCTCCAGCTCGCCCGGCTTGTTGGCGTCGTAGAGGATCAGCGGGTGCAGGTTGCCGTCGCCGGCGTGGAAGACGTTGGCGACGCGCAGCCCGTGGCGCTCCGACATCGCCTGCATGCGGTTCAGGACCAGCGGCAGCGCCTTGCGCGGGATGGTGCCGTCCATGCAGTAATAGTCGGGGCTGATCCGCCCGACCGCCGGGAAGGCGGCCTTGCGCCCGGCCCAGAAGGACAGACGCTCCTCCTCCGAGGTGGAGACCCGCAGCGAGCAGGCGCCCCTGGCGCGCGCGATCTCGGCCACCCGCTCGATCAGGTGGTCGACCTCGGCGGCCGGCCCGTCCAGCTCCACGATCAGCAGGGCCTCGACGTCCAGCGGGTAGCCGGCCTGGACGAAGGCCTCGGCGGCGTGGATGGCCGGCCGGTCCATCATCTCCATGCCGCCCGGGATGATGCCCGCGGCGATGATGGCGGCCACGCAGTCGCCCCCCTGCTCGTTGGACGGGAAGCCGATGAGCACGGCGCGCGCGGTGGCCGGCTTGCGCAGGATGCGCACGGTGACCTCGGTGACCACGCCCAGCAGCCCCTCGGATCCGGTGATCACGCCCATCAGGTCGTAGCCGCCCGGATCGAGATGCCGGCCGCCGAGCCGGACCACGGTGCCGTCCATCAGCACCATCTCCAGCCCGAGCACGTTGTTGGTGGTCAGCCCGTATTTCAGGCAGTGCACGCCGCCGGAATTCTCGGCGATGTTGCCGCCGATGGTGCAGGCGATCTGGCTGGACGGGTCGGGCGCGTAATAGAAGCCCTCATGCGCCACCGCGTTGGAGATGCCGAGGTTGGTCACCCCCGGCTGGGCGACCACGCAGCGGTTGGCGTAGTCGATGTCGAGGATCCGGTTGAACTTGCCCATGCCGAGCAGGACGCCGTCGGCCAGCGGCAGCGCGCCGCCGGACAGCGAGGTCCCGGCCCCGCGCGGCACCACCTTGACGCCCATCTCCTTGCAGGTGCGCAGCACCCGGCTGACCTGCTCCACGGTCGAGGGCAGGACGACGACCAGGGGAAGCTGTCGGTAGGCGGTCAGGCCGTCGCATTCGTAGGCCCGCCGCTCGCTCTCCGCGTCGATCACGCCCTCGCCCGGCACGATGGCGCGCAGCGCGTCGACGATCTCACGGCGGCGTGCGACGATGCCGCTGTCGGGCTCGGGCATCCTCATGGCCGGCCTTGCCTCCCCACTGTCCCACCGCCGCCTCCCGGTTGGTTCCGGAAGCGTTCCGGCTCCAGTGGTAGCACCATGGCGCGGCGGGAAACAAGCCATACGGTCGACCGACCGCCGCCCGACCGCAAGATGTCCGCCCGCCGGACGGCGGGGCCGGGCGCACGACGCCGGCCACAGAACGCAAGAGCCGCGCCTGGGGGCGCGGCTCTTGCGGGGAACCCCTCCTCGCGCGGCCGAGACGGACCCGGCCGGCGGACCGGTCTCAGCCCTGGCGGGCCTTGAAGCGCGGGTTCTGCTTGTTGATGACGTAGACGCGGCCCTTGCGGCGGATCACGCGGCAGGCCTTGTGGCGCGTCTTCATCGACTTCAGTGAGTTCACGATCTTCATGATTCTTCTTCCTGGACGGTCGGCGGCTCGCTCGAAGGCGCGCACCATAGTGCGGCTCATCCGGACTGTCAACGGATTGGCCGCGGCACGGATTGGCCGCGGCACGGTGGCCGGAGCGCGGCCCCTCCCCGGCCCCAACACCCCCTATTCCGGCGGCTTCAGCGCGTAGAACCGGTAGATCCGCAGCCCGGCCTCGATGGCGGCGACACGGCGGACCCACATCTCCAGCTCGTCCATGACGGCCAACTTGGTGCCATGGTCCAGGTGATGCCGCTCCAGATGCCCGACCAGCCCCTGGATGGCCGTCAGGATCAGGCCGCGGTGGAGGTCGGAGATGTCCTCGGCGATGCGGAGGTCCAGGTTGCGCTGGGCGAAGGCGCCGGCCATCCGGTCCTTGGACCACAGGTTCGGGGTCGTCGGCTCCTTGTCGCACCACAGCCGGACCGCCTTCGCCCCGGCGTTCGCCGGGTCGACGATGCAATCCGTCAGCAGCAGATGCCCGCGCGGCTTCAGCGCCATCTCCAGCCCATCGAACATCTGCTCCTTGTCGCGGACCGAGAACATGCCCTCCTTGTAGACGATGGCGTCCACCCGCTTGGGGTGGCTGAAACACTCCGGATCGTAGGTCTCGATGGGCGCCCGCTTCTCCAGCCCCGCCTTGAAGGAGCGCAACATGCCCTCCTTCGCCAGCAGCTCCGACGCCTCCAGCCCGGCCACCCAGCAGCCGAACCGGCCGGCCATGGCGCGGCTGGTGCCGCCGAGCCCGGCGGAGAGATCGAGCACGCTCATCGCCGGGTTCAGGCCCATCGGCTTGACCAGGTGGAGAATATGGTCGGAGCCGCCCGGCGTGGTGAAGCCCTCGCCCCACAGCGTCTCCGCCACCTCGATCCGGGTGGCGGTCCACAGCGGCTTGCCCCAGCGGTTGCGGCCCGGGTCCGCCGGGGCCGGCGGCACGGCCGGCATGGGCGGGGAATCGGAAACCGTCTCCGGCTCCTCCCGGATGTCCTTCATGCCGGAAAGGTCGTAGCCCTCCCACCAGGCGTGGAAGCGCCTCTTGAGACTGAGCGGCGCCCCCGCGCCGCGGTTCTTCTCGGTCGACGCCATCACCCCCGCCCCGGTCCGCCGGTGGATGACCGTCGCCGCACCGGCCGGGTGCGGCAACGCCCTCTTAGGTTGATCAAAATCCCCGCCTGCGCAAGGTGTGGAGTCAGCGACACGTCAGCGCACCGTCAGCGCGCCGCCGGTGCGGCGGTGCGCTCGGCCGCGGCGACCCGGGTGCCGGTGGCGCGCAGCACGGCCTTGCAGGCCGGCGGCAGGGTGACGGCGCGCGGCCGCGGCTTTGCCGCGGGGCGCTCGACGGCGGGGGCCGCCGAGTCGAGCCAGGAGTCCAGCTCCTCGCCGCAGCCGTCGCCCTCGGGCAGCGCCGCCTGCTCCTCGCACTGCGGGCTGCCGGCGGGGCAGCGCAGGCGGACGTGCATGTGCCCGTCATGGCCATGCCAGGGCCGCAGCTTGCGCAGGAAGGCGCGGTCCGGCCAGCTGTTCCGGCACATGGCCAGCTTGATCGCCGGGTTGACGAAGACGCGCGCCACCCGCGGGTCGCCGGCGGCGATCCGGACGAGCTGCGCGTGGCGCTCCGACCAGTCGGCGGTGACGCGCATCCGCGCGTAGTCGACGTACTTGATCTCGGTCAGCGACTCGCGCCCCTTGCGGCTCACCGGGGGCAGGTCGAGCCGCAGCCACACGTCGGCGTCCAGGCCGCTCTGGTGGCTGGCGTGGCCGAAGCTCATCGGCCCGCCGCGCGCCTGCCCCATGTCGCCGATCAGCGCGGTGCCGAGCCCGGCGGCCGCGACCTTGCGCCCGAAGTCGCGGAGATAGCCGACCAGTTCCGGGTGGCCGTAATAGCGCTGGCGGGACATGCGGATGACCTGGAAGCCGGTCCCCTCCCCCGGCAACGGCTGGGCGCCGGCGATGCAGCCGGCGGCATAGCCGCCGATGGCCTGCGCCGGCCCGGACGAGGGGCCGCCCACCCGGCTCCAGGCGACGAGGTCGGACTGGGCCGCGGCGCTCCCCGCAAGGCCGGCGGCGACCGCCCCCGCCACCAGCATGCCAACAATCAGGCGCCGCATCGTATCCCCCATTGCAGCCAAGGCGGACGATTAGACCGAAGGAAGAGTTAACGAAAGGTGACGCTCACGCTGCTGCCGCAGGGCCACCGCCACCGGAGGCGGGACGGCCCGGGGCCAAGCATGGCAGAGGCGGGACGCGGCGGGGCGGCCGCTTTCGGCGCGGCGGCACGGGCATGGGGAGACCGCGGACTGGTTAACCGTCCCGGCGGCGGGGACGGCCGGGCGCCGCGTCGCCCCCTCCCCTTCGACGCCGCGGTCCCGCCGCCCGCGCCCTCAATCCAGCGTCTGGCGGTAGCGCTTCAGGGCGACCGCGCTGACCACCGCCAGGAAGGCGGCCAGCGCCGCCACCTCGCCGGCGATCTCGGACCAGCCGTTGCCCTTCAGCAGGATGCCGCGGACGATGCGCAGGAAGTGGGTCAGGGGCAGGATCTCGCCGAGCGCCTGGGCCCAGCCCGGCATGCCGCGGAAGGGGAACATGAAGCCCGACAGCAGGAGCGAGGGCAGCAGGAAGAAGACCGACATCTGCATCGCCTGGAGCTGGTTGCGCGCCACCGTGGAGAAGGTGAAGCCGACCGCCAGGTTGGCGGCGATGAACAGGACCAGCACCGCCGACAGCAGGGACAGGCTGCCGATGACCGGCACGCCGAACAGGCCGCGCGCGGCCAGCAGGATGATGAGGACCTGGACATAGCCGATCAGGACGAAGGGCACGATCTTGCCCAGCATCACCTCGGCCGGCCGCACCGGCATGGCCAGCAGGTTCTCCATGGTGCCGCGCTCGCGCTCGCGGGTGACGGCCAGCGCCGTCATCATCACCATGGTCATGGTCAGCACCACCCCGATCAGGCCGGGAACCACGTTGTACTGGGTGATGCCCTCCGGGTTGTAGCGGCGATGGACGCGCAGCTCGACCGGGTCGGGGTCGGCGCGCAGCCGCTCCAGCGGGCCGGTCAGCTCGGGGTCGAGCGCCTGGCGGGCCAGCACGGCCAGCGCCGAGAGCGCGTTGCTGGTCGCCGCCGGGTCGGTGGCGTCGGCCTCCACCAGCAGCGCCGGGCGGGCGCCGCGCTGGAGGTCGCGGGCGAAGCCGGCCGGGATGGTGACGGCGAACTGCACCGCGCCGGTGGCCAGCAGGCGGTCCAGCGCCGCCTCGTCCGGGGCCGCGCGGGTCACCTCGAAATAGCCGGAGTTGGCCATGGCGGCGACCAGCGCGCGCGCGAAGGGGCCGTTGTCGGCGCTCAGCACGGCGGTGGGCAGCCGCTTGGGATCGGCGTTGATGGCGAAGCCGAACAGGATGAGCTGGAGGACCGGCACCCCCACCATCATGGCGAAGGTCAGCCGGTCGCGGCGCAGCTGGAGGAGTTCCTTGATCATCACCGCGACGAAGCGCGCGAAGGAGAAACGGGCCATGGGCTGGGGTGTCCGGGCTGGGCCGGGCAAGCCGGCGCTTCGATCTGGGTCCGCAAAGGCCCCCCCTGGGGACCCGCTCAGGCGTTGTCCGGACTGCCGGACATCAGGTGGATGAAGACGTCCTCCAGGGTCGGCGCGGTCGCCGTCACGCGCAGGCCGGGCTCCGCCGCCCACGGGCGCAGCGCCGCGTCCAGCGCCGCCGCGTCGGTTCCGCTGACGTGCAGGCGGGCGCCGAAGGCCGCCGCCATGGCGACCCCCGGCCGCCCCTGGAGGGCGGCGGCGATCCGCCCGAGGTCGGGGCCGCTGACCTCGCGCGTGACGAGGCCCGAACCGGCGATCACCGCATCCACCGTGCCCTGGGCCATCAGCCGGCCGTAGGCGAGATAGGCGATCTCGTGGCAGCGCTCGGCCTCGTCCATGTAGTGGGTGCTGACCAGGACGGTCAGGCCGGCCTCCGCCAGCCGGTGGATCTCGTCCCAGAAGGCGCGGCGCGCCCGCGGATCGACCCCGGCCGTGGGCTCGTCCAGCAGGAGCAGCCGCGGCTCGTGCAGGATGCAGGCGGCCAGCGCCAGGCGCTGCTTCCAGCCGCCGGAGAGCTGGCCGGCCAGCTGCCCCCGCCGGCCGGCCAGCCCCAGCCGGTCGAGCGCCTCGGCCACCCGCCGCCGGCGGTCCGGCAGCCCGTACATGCGCGCCACGAAGTCGAGATTCTCGGCGACGCTCAGATCCTCCCAGAAGCTGAAGCGCTGGGTCATGTAGCCGACCTGCCGCTTGATGGCGGCGCTCTGCCGGCGGATGTCGAGGCCGAGGCAGGTGCCCTCCCCGGCGTCGGGAGTCAGCAGGCCGCAGAGCATGCGGATGGTGGTCGTCTTGCCCGACCCGTTGGGGCCGAGGAAGCCGTAGATCCGCCCGGCCTCGACGCGGATCGAGAAGCCGTCCACCACCGTCCGGGCGCCGAAGCGCTTGACCAGGCCGCGGACGTCGATGGCCGGGGGCGGCGCGGTCACGGCGCCAGCTCCGCGTCCACCGGCAGGCCGGGGTTGAGGACGGCGCCCTCCCCCTCCGGGCGGGCCTCCACCCGGAAGACCAGCTTCTCGCGGCTGCCCACGCTGTAGACGACCGGCGGCGTGAACTCCGCCCGCGGCGACACGTACGCGACGCGGGCGGCCAGGCCGGGCGGGCAGCCGTCGCAGCGCACGCGCAGCAGCCCGCCCGGCCGGACCCGGTTCATCAGCGGCTCCGGCACGAACAGCACCAGCTTGACGTTGCCGGGGGGCAGAAGCGACACCACCGGCGCCCCCGCCGGCACCCATTCCCCGGGGTTGAACAGCGTGTCCTCCACCAGCGCGTCGGCGGGCGCCGCCGGCGCCAGCTCGGCCAGGCGGCGGTCCGCCTGGGCCAGCGCCGCCTCGCCCTGGGTCACCGCGTCCTCCGCGGCGCGCAGCTGGTCGGGGCGGGCCGGAAGGTTGGCGACGGCGAGCTGCGCCGTCAGCTC
>JAEZHQ010000639.1 GCA_023416455.1 Pseudomonadota bacterium
CGGCGGCCCCGGCGCGCCGCCGGCGCCCGCCCACGGGCCGGCGCGGCGGGATCGTGCTGACGCTCTACCTCCTCTTCCTGCTGCTGCCGATCTACTGGCTCGTCACCATGAGCCTGAAGACCAACACGGAGATCGTCAGCGGCCTGACGCTGTGGCCGCAGCGGCTGACCTTCGAGAACTACGCCCGGATCTTCACCGACCCGTCCTGGTACTCGGGCTACCTGAACTCGCTGAAATACGTGGCGCTGAACACGGTGCTGTCGATCGCCCTGGCGCTGCCCGCGGCCTACGCCTTCTCGCGCTTCCGCTTCGTCGGCGACAAGCACCTGTTCTTCTGGCTGCTGTCCAACCGCATGGCGCCGCCGGCGGTCTTCGCGCTGCCCTTCTTCAACCTCTATTCGGCGATCGGGCTGTTCGACACGCCGCTCGCCGTGGCGCTGGCCCACTGCCTGTTCAACGTGCCGCTGGCGGTGTGGATCCTGGAAGGCTTCATGTCCGGGGTGCCGCGCGAGATCGACGAGACGGCCTATCTCGACGGCTATTCCTTCCCGCATTTCTTCGTGAAGATCTTCATGCCGCTGGTGGCCAGCGGGATCGGGGTCACGGCCTTCTTCTGCTTCATGTTCTCGTGGGTGGAGCTGCTGCTGGCGCGCACGCTCACCGCGGTGGACGCCAAGCCGATCGCCGCCACCATGACCCGCACCGTGTCGGCCGCCGGCATGGACTGGGGGCTGCTGGCCGCCGCCGGCGTCCTGACCATCCTGCCGGGCGCGCTGGTCATCTGGTTCGTGCGCAACTACATCGCCAAGGGCTTCGCCCTGGGCCGCGTCTGAGGAGGGAGGGCAACGCCATGGAGCCGCTCGCCTGGATGGCCTGGACCTGGCAGACCGGCGTCCTCTTCGCCGCGCTCGCCGGCCTTCTCGCGCTGATGACCGTGCTCGCCGTGACCCGGCCCGAGGTGGCCCGGCCGGGGATCCTCGGCATCGCCACCACGCGCGGCGACCGGCTGTTCATCGCGCTGCTGGGCAGCGCCTTCATCCATCTCGCCTGGCTCGGGCTGGCCGGGCCGGATCTGGAACTGGCGTCGGCCCTGGCCCTCCTCTACGCCGCGGCGGTGTTCCGCTGGGTGTGACGCCGCCGCGCGCCGCACGGGTGCGCGGGAGGGAGGGCCGGGGCCGGCGCGAGCGGGCTTGAACGACAAGCAAGGGAGGAACGACATGCGTGCATTCCCTCGGGCCGGCCTGCTGGCCGGCGCCTCGGCGGCGGCCCTTCTGCTCGGCGCCGCGCCGGCACTCGCCGACCTCGACGCCGCCCGACGCTGGATCGACGCCGAGTTCCAGCCTTCGACCCTGTCGAAGGAGGATCAGCTGAAGGAGATGGAGTGGTTCATTGAGGCCGCCAAGCCCTTCGCCGGCATGGAGATCAACGTCGTCTCCGAGACCATCACCACCCACGAGTACGAGGCCAGGACCCTGGCCCGGGCCTTCTCCGAGATCACCGGCATCCGGCTGCGCCACGACCTCATCCAGGAAGGCGACGTGGTCGAGAAGATCCAGACGCAGATGCAGTCCGGCAAGAACATCTACGACGCCTGGATCAACGATTCCGACCTGATCGGCACGCATTTCCGCTACAAGCAGGCGATCCCGCTCAGCGACTGGATGGCGGGGGAGGGCAAGGACGTCACCCTGCCGACCCTGGACGTCGACGACTTCATCGGCAAGTCCTTCACCACGGCCCCCGACGGCAAGCTCTACCAGCTTCCCGACCAGCAGTTCGCCAACCTCTACTGGTTCCGCTACGACTGGTTCCAGCGCCCCGAGCTGAAGGCCCGCTTCAAGGAGAAGTACGGCTACGAGCTGGGCGTCCCCGTCAACTGGTCGGCCTATGAGGACATCGCCGAGTTCTTCACCAACGACGTGAAGGAGATCGACGGGGTGCGGGTCTACGGCCACATGGACTACGGCAAGAAGGATCCGTCGCTGGGCTGGCGATTCACCGACGCCTGGCTGTCCATGGCCGGCAACGGCGACAAGGGCCTGCCCAACGGCAAGCCGGTGGACGAGTGGGGGGTGCGCATGGAGGGCTGCCGCCCGGTCGGCTCCTCGGTCGAGCGGGGCGGCGACACCAACGGCCCGGCGGCCGTCTACTCTATCGTCAAATACGTGGACTGGCTGAAGAAATACGCGCCCCCGCAGGCCGCCGGCATGACCTTCTCGGAATCCGGCCCGGTGCCGGCGCAGGGCAACGTGGCCCAGCAGATGTTCTGGTACACCGCCTTCACCGCCGACATGGTGAAGGACGGCCTGCCGGTGGTGAACGCCGACGGCACGCCCAAATGGCGCATGGCCCCCTCGCCCAAGGGCGCCTACTGGAAGGACGGCATGAAGCTGGGCTACCAGGACGCCGGCTCCTGGACCCTGCTGCAATCGACCCCGGTGGACCGGCGCAAGGCGGCCTGGCTCTACGCCCAGTTCACCGTGTCCAAATCGGTCAGCCTGAAGAAGAGCCACGTCGGCCTCACCTTCATCCGGGAAAGCGACATCTGGGACAAATCCTTCACCGAGCGCGCCCCCAGGCTGGGCGGTCTGGTGGAGTTCTACCGCTCGCCGGCGCGCGTGCAGTGGACGCCGACCGGGGTCAACATCCCCGACTATCCCAAGCTGGCGCAGCTGTGGTGGCAGAACATCGGCGACGCCTCCTCGGGGGCCAAGACCCCGCAGGCGGCCATGGACGCGCTGGCGGCGGCCCAGGACTCCGTGCTCGAACGGCTGGAGCGGTCCGGCGTTCAGGGCGAGTGCGGGCCGAAGCTGAACAAAAAGGAGACGGCGGAGTTCTGGTACGCCAAGGCCGAGAAGGACGGCAACCTGGCGCCGCAGCGCAAGCTGGCCAACGAGAAGCCGAAGGGCGAGACGGTCGACTATGACGAGCTGATCAAGTCCTGGCCGGCCAGCCCGCCGAAGAAGGCCGCCATGAAATGACGGCCTCGCCTCCGCACCGCTCCGTCCGGTAGAAGGGAGGGGGGCCGCCGCCGGCCCCCCTCATCCCAAAACGGATCCCGCAACGGATCCCGGCACGATATCCCAGCACGAACAACGGGGGGAACGCCATGCCCGACGCGGGCCACGTCCTGGCCATCGACCAGGGCACCACCTCCACGCGCGCCATCCTCTTCGACCGCGACGGCCGGGCGGTCGCCACGGCGCGGCGCGAGTTCGCCCAGCACTACCCGGCCGACGGCTGGGTCGAGCACGACCCGGAGGACATCTGGCGCGACACCGTCGCCGTCCTGCGCGAGGCGCTGGCCCGCGCGGGGCTGGGGCCGGAGGCGGTGGCCGCCATCGGCATCACCAACCAGCGCGAGACCACCCTGGTCTGGGAGCGCGACGGCGGCCGGCCGATCCACCGCGCCATCGTCTGGCAGGACCGCCGGACCGCCGACGCCTGCCGCGCCCTGACCGCGGAGGGCTGCGGGCCGCTGGTCCGGGAGCGCACCGGCCTCGTCATCGACGCCTACTTCTCGGCCACCAAGGCCGCCTGGATCCTGGACGCCGTGCCCGGCGCCCGCGCCCGCGCCGAGCGGGGCGAGCTGTGCTTCGGCACCGTCGACAGCTTCCTCCTGCATCGGCTGACCGGCGGGCGGCTGCACGCCACCGACGCCACCAACGCCTCGCGCACGCTGCTGTTCGACATCCACCGCCAGGACTGGGACGACGAGCTGCTGGCCCTCTTCCGGGTGCCGCGGGCCATGCTGCCGGCGGTGCTGGACAGCAGCGCCGACTTCGGGGCCACCGAACCCGGCATCCTCGGCCGACCGGTCCCGATCACCGGGGTGGCCGGCGACCAGCAGGCGGCCACCGTCGGCCAAGCCTGCTTCGCGCCGGGCATGGTCAAGGCCACCTACGGCACCGGCTGCTTCGCCCTGCTCAACACCGGCGAGCGGCCGGTGGCCTCGCGGGCCGGCCTGCTGACCACGGTGGCCTACCGGCTGGGCGGGCGGGTGACCTACGCGCTGGAGGGCTCCATCTTCATCGCCGGGGCCGCGGTGAAGTGGCTGCGCGACGGGCTCGGCATCATCACCCACGCCTCGCAGACCGACGACCTGGCGACCCGCGTGCCCGACAGCCACGGCGTCTATCTGGTGCCGGCCTTCGTCGGGCTGGGGGCGCCGCACTGGGATCCGGAGGCCCGCGCCGCCATCTTCGGGCTGACGCTGGACGCCGGGCCGGCCCACATCGCGCGCGCCGCGCTGGAGGCGGTCGCCTACCAGACGCGCGACCTGCGCGACGCCATGGTCGCCGACTGGCCGGGGCCGGCCGGGCCGCTGCGGGTGGACGGCGGCATGGCGGCGAACGACTGGCTCTGCCAGTTCCTGGCCGATATGCTGGAGCGGCCGGTGGAACGCCCGGCGGAGATCGAGACCACGGCGCTGGGGGCCGCCGCGCTGGCCGGGCTGGCGGTCGGGGTCTACCGCGACCGGGAGGCGCTGGCCGGCGCCTGGCGCTGCGACCG
Organism: Pseudomonadota bacterium; assembly: GCA_023416455.1. Lineage (GTDB taxonomy): Bacteria > Pseudomonadota > Alphaproteobacteria > Azospirillales > Azospirillaceae > Azospirillum. The sequence goes on from JAEZHQ010000639.1 coordinate 4,513, forward strand.
CCGCTTCGAGCCGCGGCTGGACGCCGCCCGCCGCGACCGGCTGTACCGGGGCTGGCGCGACGCGGTGGAACGGGTGAAGCGGGCGCGGTGAGGGAGCCGGGAGCAGGGGCCGGGAGAAGGGACCGGGAGAAGGG
>JAEZHQ010000653.1 GCA_023416455.1 Pseudomonadota bacterium
CGGCGCCCAGGCCCAGATAGAATTCCCGCACGTCCTGGTCGCGGGCCAGCCGCTCCACCGGCCCGTCGATGACGATGCGGCCGGTCTCCATGATGTAGCCGTAGGAGGCGACGGCGAAGGCCACCGCCGCGTTCTGCTCGACCAGCAGCATGGAGACGCGCTGCTCGGCGTTGATGCGCGCGATGATGGCGAAGATTTCCTCCACCAGCCGGGGCGACAGGCCGAGCGAGGGCTCGTCGAGCAGGATCAGCTCCGGCTCGGCCACCAGGGCGCGGCCGATGGCCAGCATCTGCTGCTCGCCCCCCGACAGGTAGCCGGCGCGCACGGCGCGGCGGCCGTGCAGGGCGGGGAAATAGGCGTAGACCCGCTCGAAGGCGGCCCCGGCGCCTTCGTTCCGGCGGCCGGTGCGGGCGTAGGTGGCGGCGATCAGGTTCTCCTCCACCGTCAGGTCCTCGAAGACGCGGCGTCCCTCCATGACGTGGAACAGGCCGGCGCGCACCAGCTCGTGCGGCCGCAGCGCGGCGACCGGCCGGCCGGCGAAGGCGATGCGCCCGGCGCTGACCTCGCCGTTCTCCAGGGCCAGCAGGTTGGAGACGGCCTTCAGCACCGTCGACTTGCCGGCCCCGTTGGAGCCGAGCAGCGCCACCACCGCGCCGCGCGGCACCGACAGCGACAGGCCGCGCAGCACCTGGATGGTCTTCTTGTAGGTGACCTCGATGTTGTTGACCTCCAGGATCGGCTCCGCGGCCATGGCGCCTACTCCAGCGTGATCCAGTCCGAGGCCGGGACCATCAGCTTCTTCTCCAGGTCGGCCCGGTAGATGCGCCCGACCGGGATGGAGTTGCCGGGGATGGAGATCGGCACGCCGATGATGCCGCCGGTGTCGAAGTCCTTGATGGTGTTGAGCGCCGCCTTCATGGTCCGGCCGTTCAGCGGCTGGCCGGCGTCGAGCGTGCGCTTGACCGCCTCGGTCATCAGCATGGCGGTCAGGAAGCCCTGCATGTAGGCGGTCGACTGGTATTCCGGCCGCATCTGGCGGATCTTCGCCAGCATCGGCGCCTCGCCCTCGCCGTCGTAGTAGTAGCGGTAGGGCATCACCCCCATGAAGCCGTCGGCCAGCGCGCCCATCCTCTGGACCAGGGAGTTGTCCATGCTCCAGAAGGTGCCCATGAACCGGCTGGTCATGCCCATCTGCTTGGCCTGGGCGATGAACTCGGGGATCGGCGCCATCACGTAGCCGTGGAAGATGGTGTAGTCCGGGGCGGCGCGGCGCAGCTTCAGCACATCGGTGGAGACGTCCACGCTGCCGGGCGGGGTGACGATCTTCTCCGCCACCTTCAGACCCAGCTCGGCCGCCTTCTTCTCCGAGCTGGCGATGGGGTCGCGGCCGAACTCGGTGTCGGAATAGACGAAGGCGACCTTGGCCCCCGGCTTCTCCTGGGCGATGTAGCGCAGCAGGATGCCGAACATCTCGGTGTAGTCGGGGCCGGCGAGGAATTGCAGCGGGTACTTGGCCGGGTCGTTCAGCTCGGTGGCGAAGGAGGCGCCGGCCATGATCATGGCGCCGTTGCGCTCCAGCTCCGGGTTGATGGTCTTGGAGAAGGCGGTGGAGTCGCCGTAATAGAGGTTCGGCCGGTCCTGGGCGACGATCTTGTTGAAGACGGCGACCGAGGAGTCGACCTTGTAGCCGGTGTCCTCGGCCACGTAGCGGAGCTTGCGGCCGTGGATGCCGCCGGCCTCGTTGACGATCTTCACATAGTCGCCGATGCCGGCGTGGATGCCGATGCCGGCGAAGGCGAACACGCCGGTCAGCGGGATCGAGCCGCCGAGCACGATGTCGTCCGCCGCCTGCGCCGGCAGCGCGGCGGCCAGCCCGGCCGCCAGCGCCAGCGCGCCGATGTGGCGCCGTGTCAGAGCGAGCATGCTGCGTGCCTCCCCTTGTGGTTGTCGTGATTGCCGTCGGTGTCCCGGGCTGCGCCCTCCTCAGCTCTTGCCCCCCTCAACTTTTGAACGGCCAGAGATGGAAGAACCGGCGCGTGCGCCGCCACATCTCCGCCAGCCCCTGGGGCTCGAAGACGAGGAAGCCGACGATCAGCGCGCCGAACACGATGGTGCGCACCGGCGACAGGATGGCGACGGCGTCCGGGATCACGCCGTCGAGCAGCCCGACGCCGAGCTTCAGCAGCTCCGGCACCAGCGTCATGAAGACGGCACCCAGGATGCCGCCGAGGATCGTCCCCATGCCGCCGACGATGATGGCGGCCAGGAAGAAGATGGAGGTCAGAAGCGGGAAGCTCTCCGGGGTCACCACGCGGAAGACGTAGGCCCACAGGCCCCCGGCCACCCCGGCGTAGAAGGAGGACAGGGCGAAGCTGGTCAGCTTGGTGCGCAGCAGCGGGATGCCCAGCACCTCGGCCGAAATGTCGCGGTCGCGCACCGCGATGAAGGCGCGCCCGACCCGCGTGCGGAACAGGTTGGCCGCCCCCAGCAGCATCAGCACGGCCAGCGGGACGATCAGCCAGTAGAGCCGGAAGGGCGTGTCCAGCGGCACCCCCAGCAGCTCCGCCGGCGGCAGGGTGACGCCGCGCACGCCGTTGGTCACCGCGTCCCAGTGGGCGAAGACGAAATGCAGGATGACCGAGGCGGCGATGGTGGCGATGGCCAGATAGAGCCCCTTGACCCGCAGGCTGGGGATGCCGACCACCAGCCCGACCGCCGCCGCGGCCAGCCCGGCGCCGGCCAGGTTGAGGGCGACGGGCGTGCCGAGCCGGTTCTCCAGGACCGCCACCGTGTAGGCGCCGACCCCCATGAAGGCGGCCTGGCCCAGGCTGACCAGCCCGGTGTAGCCGGTCAGGATGTTGAGGCCGGTGGCGCTGATCACGTTGATCGCGGCCAGCCCGGCCAGATAGGTCCAGTAGGCGTCGGCGACGAAGGGGAACAGCGCCAGCCCGAGCAGCAGCACCGCCAGCCAGCCGCGCTGAACCGCGCTGTCGAACAGCGCCTCGTCGGCCTCGTAGCTCTCCTTGGCGCCGGCGATCCGCATGGCTACAGCCTCTCGATCTCGCGGGTTCCGAACAGGCCGTGGGGCCGCAGCATCAGCACCGCCACCAGAAGCGAGAAGGTGGCCAGCAGCTTGTACTCGCCGCCGAGGTAGGAGCCGGCCAGCGCCTCGACGAGGCCGATCAGCAGCCCGCCGACCAGCGCGCCGGGCACGCTGTCCAGCCCGCCGACGATGACCACCACCAGGACCGACAGCCCGAACACCCCCATGGTGGAGGAGATGCCGCCGATGGAGCCGACCAGGATGCCGGCGCCGGCCGCCACCATGCAGGCGATCACCCAGGCCAGCGAGAAGACCCCCGGCACGTTGATTCCCATGGAATAAGCCGCCGCCCGGTCGCTCGCCGTGGCGCGCAGCGCCACCCCGCCGCGCCAGAAGCGGAACAGCAGCACGAAGGCCAGGACGGCGGCGGCGGCGACCAGGAAGCCGTAGGCGATCTTCGGCGCCAGGAAGGCGTCGCCGATGAAGATGGGGGTGGCGGGCATGAAGTCGGGCAGGCGGCGCGGGTCGGCGGTCCAGGCCAGCTCGACCACCCCGACCAGGATGCTGCCCAGCCCGACCGTGACCATGAAGACCGCGATCGGGCTCTCGCCCAGCAGCGGCCGGATGACCAGCCGCTCCGCCACCGCCCCGAACAGCCCGGCCGCGGCCAGGGTGGCGGCGGCCGCCGCCCACCAGGGCAGGGCCAGCGACGCGGCGAAGCCGAAGAAGAGATAGGCGCCCAGCATCAGGATCTCGCCGATGGCCAGGTTGACCACGCGGGTCGCCTTGTAGACGAGCACGAAGGCCAGCGCCGTCAGCGCGTAGAGGCCGCCGGTGCCGAGGCCCGCCAGGCTCACCTCGGCCAGCAGCAGCCAATCCATCACGCCACCCGTGCCGCCGCGGCGGGGCCGGCGGCCAGCCGCCCGCGCAGCTCCTCCAGGTTGCCCGACCCCAGATAGGCCGCCGCCACCTGCGGGTCGGCCTGCACGGCGCGGGGCGGCCCCTGGGCGATCACCTCGCCGAAGTTCAGCACCACCACATGGTCGGAGATGTCCATCACCATGCCCATGTCGTGCTCCACCATCAGGACGGTGACCCCCCATTCCTCGCGCAGGTCGAGGATGAAGCGGGCCATGTCCTCCGTCTCCTCGCGGTTCATGCCGGCGACCGGCTCGTCCAGCATCAGCAGCCGGGGCCGCATGGCCAGCGCGCGGGCCAGCTCCACCCGCTTCTGGAGGCCGTAGGGCAGGGAGGCGACCGGGGCCTTGCGGATGTGGTCGATCTCCAGGAAGTCGATGATGCGCTCCTCGACCTCGCGGCGCAGCGCCATCTCCTCGCGCCGCGCCCGCCCGGCATAGACGAGCGCGTCGAGCAGGCCCGTGCGCATGTGGGCATGGCGGCCGAGCTTGATGTTGTCGAGCACGGTCATGCCGCGGAACAGGGCGATGTTCTGGAAGGTGCGGGCCAGCCCCAGCTTTGCCCGCGCCGGGGGCGGCAGGTGGCCGATGGGGCGCCCCGCGAAACGCACCGCCCCGCGCGGCTGGTAGAATCCGGAGACGGCGTTGAACAGCGAGGTCTTGCCCGCCCCGTTCGGCCCGATGACCGAGGTGATGGAGCCGGGCCGCACCGCGAAGGACACCCCGTTCAGCGCCCGCAGCCCGCCGAAGGCCAGCGTCAGCGCCTCCACCTCCAGGATCGGCCCGTCGTCGCCGGCCGCCGGGGCCGGGTCATCGTCCATGGAAGTCCGCCTTGCGCTTCTCGAAGAAGGCGGCGATGCCCTCGCGGAAGTCGGCGGTCCCGGCCGAGGCGCAGAAGTCGGCGCGCTCCGCCTCCAGCTGCCCGGCCAGGGTCGCCGTCCAGGACTGGCGCAGCAGCCGCCGGATGCGGCCGTAGGCGGCGGTCGGCCCGGCGGCCAGCCGGCGCGCGAGCGCCAGCGCCTCCCCGGCGAGATCGGCCGCCGGCACCACCCGGTTGACGAGGCCGAGCCGCAACGCCTCCGCGGCGTCCACCGTCTCGGCCAGCAGCGCCAGCTCCATCGCCTTGCGCAGGCCGACCAGCCGGGGCAGATGGTAGGTCCCGGAGCCGTCCGGCACCGTGCCGATGCGGGCATAGGCGAGCGTGAACTTGGCGTCGTCGGCGGCGATGCACAGGTCGGCGGCCATGGCGAGGCTCATGCCCGCCCCGGCCACCGGCCCGTGCACCGCGGCGATCACCGGAGCGCGCAGCGACTCCAGGATCAGCAGCGCCTCGTGCAGGGGGTCGATGATGGCGGCGGCGACCGCCGGCGCGCGGTCGGGCTCGGCGCGGAAGCGGCCGAGGTCGCCGCCGGCCATGAAGCCGCGCCCCTCCCCGGCGATGACCACGGCGCGCACGCCGTCGTCCCCCTCCAGCGCCCGGCAGGCGTCGCGCAACGCCGTGCCGCTGGCCTCGTCGATGGCGTTCAGGACCTCGGGACGGTTCAGCCGCAGCCGGACGACACCCCCGTCCCGGTCCATCAGGACCGGTGCGCTCCCCTCGTTCGACACCGCTTCCTCCCTGCCATGGCCATGCTTCGGGCCTTGTTGCCGTCATGCTGGGGGCGTGCCAGCGTGCCAGCGTGTTGCCGGCGTGTGTTCCGCGCCGCCCGCCGTCGCCGCGCCGGACCGTTCGCCCACCCAACGAAGGCTAAGTGGCGCCCTTCGGGCTTGTCAAGGCAGCCTTTCGGGAGGGGCCTTCCGGGGTTTCGAATGAACTTGCCAGCGAAGCCGCGCGGCTGGTTCAATGGGCCGCCCCGCGAGGACGGGGCCGGAGACGGCGGGTTCGAAGGGCCGGTGCAGGATGGACATGGTGACCCCCCGGCAGACCGAGATCCTGGCGCTTGCGCGCGCGCAGGGGCGCGTGGTGGTGGAGGATCTGGCGCTTCGCTTCGCCGTCACCCCGCAGACCATCCGCAAGGACCTGAACGAGCTGTGCGACCGCCGCCTGCTGCAACGGGTGCACGGCGGCGCCGTGGCGGGCTCGGGCATCGAGAATCTGGGCTACGAGGCGCGCCGGCTGATCGCGCAGGAGGAAAAGCGCGGGATCGGCCTGCGGGCGGCCGGGCTGGTGCCTGACAACTCCTCCCTCTTCATCAACATCGGCACCACGACGGAGGAGGTGGCCCGCGCGCTCCAGGGCCGTTCGGGGCTGGTGGTCATCACCAACAACATCAACGTGGCGAACCTGCTGCGCCCGGAGCCGCACATCGAGGTGATCGTTGCCGGCGGCGTGGTGCGGCGGTCCGACGGCGGCATCGTCGGCGAGGCCGCCATCGACTTCTTCAACCAGTTCATGGTCGATTTCGCGGTGGTCGGGGCCTCGGCCATCGACGAGACCGGCGCGCTCCTCGATTTCGACTACCGCGAGGTGCGGGTGTCGCAGGCGATCATGGCCAACGCCCGCCACGTCATCCTGGTCGCCGACCGCGGCAAGCTGGAGCGCACCGCCCCGGTGCGCATCGGCCACATCTCGCAGGTCCACACCTTCGTCACCGACCGGCTGCCCTCCGACCGGCTCGCCCGCATCTGCCGCGAAGCCGGCGTGCGGGTGGAGGAGGTCCTGGGCGGGCCGGCGGACGACGCCCCGGACGCCACGCCGGACGCCCTGCCGGACTGATCCACCCCGCCGGCCGGTCCGCTCCTGGCAAAGGCGGATCGGCGTCCCACCTTGATCGGGGTCGCCCTTGTTTGGGCATGGGTTCGGGCAGGGGTTCGGGCAGGTCTGGCCGGGAGGGATGGGATGGAGACGCGCAAACTGGGTCCGGAGCTGGAGGTCTCGGCCATCGGCCTCGGCTGCATGGGCATGTCCGAGTTCTACGCGGGGCGCGACGAGGCGGAATCCGTCGCGACGATCCACCGCGCCCTGGAGCTTGGCGTCACGCTGCTCGACACCGCCGACATGTACGGCGTCGGGCGGAACGAGGAGCTGGTCGGCCGGGCCATCCGCGACCGCCGCGACCGCGTGGTCCTGGCGACCAAGTTCGGCAACCTGCGCGGGGCCGACGGCAGCTTCCTCGGCGTCAGCGGCCGGCCGGAGCATGTCCGCGCCGCCTGCGAGGCGAGCCTGAAGCGCCTCGGCGTCGAGGTCATCGACCTCTACTACCAGCACCGCGTCGATCCCGACACCCCGATCGAGGACACGGTGGGGGCCATGGCCGACCTTGTGCGCGCCGGCAAGGTGCGCTTCCTCGGCCTGTCGGAGGCGGGACCCGAGACCATCCGGCGGGCCAACGCCGTGCACCCCATCGCCGCCTTGCAGACCGAATATTCGCTGTGGAGCCGCGATCCCGAGGATGAAATCCTGCCCGCCGTGCGCGCGCTGGGCATCGGCTTCGTCGCCTACAGCCCGCTGGGGCGCGGCTTCCTCACCGGCCAGTTCAAGCGCTTCGAGGATCTGGCGCCGGACGACTACCGCCGCAACTCCCCGCGCTTCCAGGGCGAAAACTTCCAGCGCAACCTCGACCTCGTCGGGCGAATCGAGGGGATGGCCAGGGCCAAGGGCTGCACGCCCGCCCAGCTGGCGCTCGCCTGGGTGCTGGCGCGGGGGACGGACATCGTGCCGATTCCCGGAACCAAGCGCCGGACCTACCTGGAGGAGAATCTCGGCGCGCTCGCCGTGACGCTCGACGCTGCCGACCTCGCGGCGATCGACGCCGCCTGCCCGCCGGGGGCGGCGGCCGGCACCCGCTATCCCGAAGCCGGCATGAAGGCCGTCGGCCGCTGAGGCGCAGCCCGCCACGACAGCAACGGAGGTTCCCATGGGCCGCGATCTACACGGCCGCCGCGCGCTGGTCACCGGCTCGACCGCCGGCATCGGCTTCGCCATCGCCCGCGGCCTCGCCGCGCGGGGGGCGGCGGTCGTCGTCAACGGCCGCTCGGTGGAGGGCGTCGAGCGCGCCGCCGCGCGCATCCGGGACGTCGTGCCCGGCGCCGCGGTGGAGGCCGTCGCCGCCGACGCCGCCACCGCCGAGGGGGCGGAGGCGCTGTTCGCGCGGGCGCCGGACCTCGACGTGCTGGTCAACAACCTCGGCATCTTCGAGCCCAAGCCCTTCTTCCAGATCCCGGACGAGGACTGGCGGCGCTTCTTCGAGGTCAACGTGCTGAGCGGCGTCCGCCTCGCCCGGCGCTGGGCACCGGGCATGGCGGAGCGCGGCTGGGGGCGCATCCTGTTCATTTCCAGCGAATCGGCGCTCAACGTCCCGCGCGAGATGATCCATTACGGCATGACCAAGACCGCCCAGCTCGCCGTGTCGCGCGGGCTGGCGGTGGAGCTGGCGGGAACCGGCGTGACGGTGAACGCGGTGCTGCCCGGACCGACGCGGACCGAAGGGGTGGAGGGCTTCCTGCGCAACCTCGCCGGCGAGAGCGGCCGCACCCCCGAGCAGGTCGAGGCCGACTTCTTCCGCAACGAGCGGCCGACCTCGCTGCTCCGCCGCTTCGCCGACCCCGACGAGATCGCCGCCCTGGCCGTCTACCTGTGCGGGCCGGCGGCCTCGGCGACCACCGGGGCGGCGCTGCGGGTCGACGGCGGGCTGGTGAACAGCATCGTCTAGGGTGCCCGGGTCCAGGGAGTCCGGCGCGCCGCGGGGTCAGGCCGCCACGCCGCTGTCCCTCACCGCCCTGACATCGCGCACCGGCGGACGGCCGAACAGCCGCCCGTATTCCCGGGTGAACTGCGGCACGCTTTCATAGCCCACCTCGAAGGCGGCGTGACCCGCCGTCCGGCCCTCCGCCAGCATCAACCGACGCGCCTCGATCAGGCGGAGCTGTTTTTGGAACTGGAGCGGGGACAGCGTCGTCACCGCCCGGAAATGCTTGTGAAAGGTCGATGGGCTCATGCCGGCCTCGGCGGCGAGCCGCTCGACGCGCAGGGGCTTGGCGAAATCGGTCCGCAGGACGGCGACGGCGCGGGCGATGCGCCCGGCGTGGCCCTCGGGCCAGCCCAGCCGCCGGATCGCCGCGCCATGGCGGCCCTCCAGCAGCCAATAATGCATTTCGCGCACCAGCGGCCCGGCCAGGACCGGGATCGAGGCCGGCCGGTCGAACAGGCGCATCAGCCGCAACGCGGCGTCCGCGACCTCGGCTTCGGTCGGATCGACACGCACGGGTGCCGCGTCCGGTGCCGGCTCCGGCTTCATCGCGCCGCACAGCTCGGCGATGACGGCCGGGTCGAGTTCGAGCACGAGCGAATAGTAAGGCACGGCCGGGCTCGCCCGGGTGATCTGGCTCACCGTCGGCACGTCCGCCGTGATGAGCAGCGAATCGCCGGCCGCGAAGTCGAAGCCGTGCAGGCCCATCGTCACGCGCTTGGCGCCCTGCACCACCAGCGCCACCAGCGGGCGCGAGATGGCGTAGGCAAGGTCGGTCGGCGCCAGCGCGCGGATCGTCGTCAGCCCCGCGATGGACGTGCGGGCGATGCCGTCACGGTCGGCGTGGGCATCGGCATGGCGGCGGACAGCATCGAGCAAGCTGGTCATGGGGCGATCATAGGCGCCTTCGGCGGGCTTGCGGTAGCGATCGGGAGGATCAGGCAAGAAACGCGGAGCATCCGGCAACACGGGCGGGCCGTTCCGGGCGATACCGTCACAGCCACCGGGGTGGCTCCAGCAAGAAGGACCAAGGCCATGACCAAGATCGCCCTCGTTACCGGTTCCAGCCGCGGCCTGGGCCGCAACACCGCTCTCAGCATCGCCCGTCACGGCGG
>JAEZHQ010000654.1 GCA_023416455.1 Pseudomonadota bacterium
CCGCAACCGTCATGGTGCAGGCGGCCCCGCCTTTTCAAGGCGTCGTCCGTCCTTCGCGCCCTTTCGGGCCTTTTTATGGTACGGGACAGGCCCGCGGCCCTTCGTTAGGCTTCGGCAAAGGCAGGGATGAGCCCCGCCACGAGGAAGCCCAACCGGGGGGTCGCGCCCTTGACCATTCGCATCAGCGCCGACGCGCGCTTCAAAGCCGGCATGGACGCCATGCCGGGACCGGCCGGCGCCGGCATCGCCCGTGCCGCCCCGGGGGGCGCCGTCGCCGGCGAACCGGCGGGGCGCCGGATCGTCCTCGTCCATGCCGGCTCCGGCGGCGAGGCCAGGTCCTGGGAGCGGCTGCTGCGCGCCATTGCCCCGGGCCAGGACTGCGTGGCGGTCGCCCGTCCCGCCGGCCATGGCGACCCTGCGGTCCAGGCGGCGGCCCTCCGCCCGCTGCTGGTGTTGCGGCGGATGCGCCGGCCGCTGCTGATCGGCTGTGGTGCCGGGGCGCCGGTGGCGCTGCACGCGGCGCTCGACTTTCCCGATCTGGTCGGCGGGCTGCTGCTGGTCGGGGCGTCATCGGCGGAACCCGCACCGTCGGGCATGCTGCGCCGCCTCGCCGCCCGGCTGATGCCGCCGGCCGGGCGCGGCGGCGAACTCCACGCCATCACGCCGCGTCTGCCCGCCATCCGCGTGCCGGTGATGCTGATGCAGGGGGCGGATGAGCCGCCGGGCCTGGGCGTTGGGGTTCTGGAGCCGGCGCTGACCGGCTGCCGGACGCTGACCGTGGTGACGGTGCCGGGCGGACAGGTGCTGCCCGGCAAGCACGAGACGGCGGTCCGCGGCGCGCTGGCCGCCCTGGTCGGAGCGGTCGAGCGCAACGGGCGCTGATGCGGCGGCCGGCTGGAGCGTCGTCTGGCGAGCGGATTGGCGCTTCGCCTCGAATCCGGTCTTCTGCGATCCGCTCTACTCGCGGCCGGCGATCAGGCTGTCGGCGGCGGCGCGGGCCTCCGCCGTGACGGTGGCGCCGGAGAGCATGCGGGCGATCTCCTCGCGGCGGTCGTCGCCGTCGAGTTCGGCGACGCCGGTGGAGACACGTTCGCCCCGAACCGACTTCTGCACCTTCAGGTGGGTGGAGCCGCGGGCGGCCACCTGCGGGCTGTGGGTGACCACCAGCACCTGGAGTCCGTGGCCGAGCCGCTCCAGCCGTTCGCCCACGGCGGCGGCGACGGCGCCGCCGATTCCGGTGTCCACCTCGTCGAACACCAGCGTGCCCACGGTCGAGGTCTGGGCCAGCACCACCTTCAGAGCCAGCATGAAGCGGGCCAGCTCGCCTCCCGAGGCGATCTTGTTCAGCGCCCCCGGCGGCGCGCCGGGGTTGGTGGCGACCTGGAAGACGATCCGGTCCATGCCGGCCGGACCCCATTCCGCCTCGCCCAGCGGCTCGACCAGCGTGCGGAAGCGGGCCTTGTCCAGCTTCAGCGGCGGCAGCTCGCCCGCCACCGCGGCGTCGAGCCGGCCGGCGGCCTCCCGCCGGGCCGCGCCCAGCGCCTCGGCCGACTTGCGGTAGGCCGCGCGCGCCGCCTCCGCCTCGCGGGCGAGACGGGTCAGCAGGTCCCCCTGGTCCTCGATCAGCAGAAGCCGGTCGGCCATGTCCTTGCGCAGGCCGCTCAGCCCGTCCACCGCCACGCCGTGCTTGCGCGCGGCGGCGCGCAGGGCGAACAGCCGCTCCTCCAGCTTCTCCAGGGCCTGCGGGTCCATGTCGATGTCGGCCGACGCAGCCTGGAGGGCCGACAGCGCCTCGGCGGCTTCGGCGGCGGCGCGGTCGAGGGCCGCGATCACCGGGTCGAGCGAGCCGCCCGCCTTGTCGGCGATGCGGCTCAGCGTGCGGATGGCCGAGGACAGGGCGCGTTCGACCCCGCGCTCGCCCGACAGTTCGGCGAAGGCGGCGTTCATGGCGTCCACCAGCTTCTCGCGGTGCATCAGCACGGCGCGGGTCTCGGCCAGCTCCTCCTCCTCGCCGGCCCGGGGGGCGAGCGCGTCCAGCTCGGTGACGGCGTGGCGGAGATACTCCTCCTCCGAGCGGGCGCGGGCGATCTCGGCGGCGGCGTTGGCGCGGGCCTCCTCGACCTGCCGCCAGGCACGGTGCGCCGCCGCGACCTGGGCGGCCTGGGCGTCCAGCCCGGCGTAGGCGTCGAGCACGGCGCGATGGGTCTGCGGGTTGAGCAGGCCGTGGGTGTCGAACTGGCCGTGCACCTCGACCAGCTCCTCGCCCAGCCGCTTGAGCAGGCCGACGCCGACCGCCTGGTCGTTGACCCAGGCCCGGCTGCGCCCGTCGGCGCTGACGGTTCGGCGCACCACCAGGCGCTCCTCGGCGTCGAGCCCCTGCTCCTTGAGGATGGCGACGGCCGGATGGTCGCCGGCCAAATCGAACTCGGCGGTGACCGACGCCTGGTCGGCGCCGTGGCGGACCAGCCCGGACTCGGCGCGCGCGCCGAGCGCCAGCCCCAGCGCGTCCAGCAGGATGGACTTGCCGGCGCCGGTCTCGCCGGTCAGCACGCAGAGGCCCTTGCGGAAGCCCAGCGCCAGCCGCTCGATCAGGACGACGTCCCGGATCGTCAGCGCGGCCAGGACCGAGCGGCCTAGAACAGGGAGGTCCAGGCTCGGCTGATCCAAGACTTCTCGTTTCGCTCCGGACGCGCGTTGGCGTCCACCAGCAGTGCGTAGCTGTCCGTGTACCATTCGCTGCCGGGGAAGTTGTGACCGAGCACGGCGGCGGCGGTCTTCGCCTCGTCGGTGATGCCGAGCGCCAGATAGCATTCCACCAGCCGGTGGAGCGCCTCCGGCACATGGGATGTGGTCTGGTAGGTTTCAATCACCGTGCGGAACCGGCCGATGGCGGCGGTCTGCTGGCCCTGCCTCTGGTAGAAGCGCCCGACCTCCATCTCCTTGCCGGCGAGGTGGTCGTTGGTCAGGTCGATCTTGATCCTGGCGTCGCGCGCGTAGGCGGTGTCCGGGAAGCGGCGCATCACCTCCGACAGGGCGTCCAGGGCGCGGCTGGTCATGCGCTGGTCGCGGCGCACGTCGGTGATCTGCTCGTAATAGGACAGCGCCCGCAGGTAATAGGCGTAGGCGACGTCCTGACTGCCGGGATGGAGCTGGATGTAGCGGTCGAGCGCCAGGATGGCGTCGTCGTACTTCAGATCCTCGTAATGGGCGTAGGCGGACATGATCTGCGCCTTGGTCGCCCATTCGGAATAAGGGTGCTGGCGCTCCACCTCGTCGAACAGCTTGGCGGCGGTCCGGAACCGCTCATCCCGCATTGCGGCTTCCGCTTCCTGGTAGATCTGCTCGGCCGGGCGCTCGACATAGTCCGGCTCATCCGAGGTCGAGGAGCAGGCGGTGAGTGCCGAGGCGAGGAAGAGGGCGGCGAGGGGGAGGCGGGAAAGGCGGCTGCGCATGGTCGTCATTGTGCTTCCAGGTTTGCCCCTATATAGCACGGGCCGCCGCGGCCACGGCAAGTCATTGCTGGGCGGCATGGGGAAGCGGCGCCGCCGCCGCCCGCGCGAGGGGCGCGTCTACGCGAACAGCGCGTCGATGTCGGCCTGGCTGATGTTGCCGATTTCCTGGGGCTCGCTCGGTCCGTGCAGTTCGAGCTCCTCGTCCTTCTTGGTGACGGTGGGCGGCAGCGGCATCGCCTCGAACTCACGCTTGTTCCAATGGCTCATCATCGCCTCGACGCGCTCCTCGATGAAGGAGAGGGCGCGGACAACCTTGGTGATGCGCTGGCCGGTCAGGTCCTGGAAGTTGCACGCCTCGTAGATGCGCACGATGACGTCGTTCATGTCGTTGACGCGGTCGGCGTGGTAGCCCTCCGGCAGCGACGACTTCAGTTCGTGCACCACCTCCTCAAGCTCCTCCGCGCAGGCCATGATGGTGTTGGTCGCGGCCTCGGTGGCGGAAACGACGGCGTTCAGCTCCTGGGACGCCTGCTGGAACTTGTCCTCGCCGGCCAGCGGATGGCGGATGGCCGCCATCTCCACCTTGGTCGCCTTGATGCGGCCGGAGATGTCGGCGATCTCGACCTGGATCTGTTCGATCTGGTTGTTGTCCAGGGTCAGGAAGCGGTCGAGCTTGGCGCCCAGGTCGTTGATGGCGCGGATGACCTCGCTGTTGTCGGTCATGACCGGGGCGGAGGGCAGGGCCGCCGGCAGGGCGGCGGGCATCTCCTCGGCGACCGGCTGGTACGGGTTGCCGTTGCGGCGGGCCTTCTGGATCTCGGCCATGAAGGGCTTCGAGAGGTTCCTCATGCTGGCTCCGTCTTTCCGAACGGCCGGCCCGGCCGGCGTGTCAGCGCGTTTCGTCGGGGTTGGACAGGTCCCCCGACTTCCGCGACATTCATATCAAACTTTTCGTAAGTTTTCCCCTAAGATTTGCGACTTTTGGAAGGGGTGCGCCCCCTTCCCATGCCCCTCGGGGCGAGCTAGCCGAACAGCGCGTCGATGGCCGCCTGATCCAGCGGTGTCGGCGTGTCGCCCGGCGGGGGCGGGGCGGCGGGCTTGGGCGGCGGCTTCGGAATGGGCTTGGCCGCGGCGGCGGGCGGCTTCGGCACCGGCTTTTTGGCGGGGGGGTCGGGCGCCCGGGCGGGGCTGTCGAACATGCTGTCGATGTCGGCCTGGCTGGCCTTGGCCGGCGCCGCCGGGGCGGGGGCATCGAACATGCTGTCGATGTCGGACTGGCTGGCCTTGGCCGGAGCCTTGGCCGGGAAGCTTTCGAACAGGCTGTCGATGTCGGCCTGACTGACCTGTGCCGACGCGGTGGACGGATCCGGCGCCGGTGCGGGGGCCGGC
>JAEZHQ010000655.1 GCA_023416455.1 Pseudomonadota bacterium
GGGCGCGGCGGCGGGGGGCGGGGGCGGGCGCTGGGCCAGATGGTCGGTGTAGCCGCCCGCATATTCGGTGACCCGGCCGTTCCCTTCCAGGGCGATGGTGCCGGTCACCAGCCGGTCCAGGAAGTCGCGGTCGTGGCTGACCAGGAGGAGCGTGCCCTGATAGTCGCCCAGCACGTCCTCCAGCAGGTCCAGCGTGTCCATGTCGAGGTCGTTGGTCGGCTCGTCGAGGATCATCAGGTTGCTGGGCCGCGCGAACAGCCGGGCCAGCAGCAGGCGGTTGCGCTCGCCGCCGGACAGCGCCTTGACCGGGCTGTCGAGCTGCCGGGTGTCGAACAGGAAGTCGCGGACGTAGCCGGCGATGTGGCGGGACTGCCCGTTCACCAGGACGCTGTCGCCGCCGAAGGGGCACAGCACCTTGCGGATGGTGTCCTCCGGATCCAGCCCCTCGCGGCGCTGGTCGAAACTGGCGGTCTCCAGGTTGGTGCCGAGCCGCACCGTGCCGCTGTCCGGGGCCAGCTGGCCGGTGAGCATCTTGAGCAGGGTCGACTTGCCGGCGCCGTTGGGGCCGATCAGCCCGACCCGGTCGCCGCGCAGGATGCGGGTGGAAAAATCCCGGACCAGGATCTTGCGCCCCTCGGGCGTGTCGAAGCCCTTGGAAATCCCCTCCGCCTCGATGACCAGACGGCCGCCGCGCTCGGCCTCGGCGATGGCCAGCCGGGCCTGCTGGCCGCCCTTGATGCGTTCGGCGCGGTCGCTGCGCAGCTGGAGCAGGGCGCGCACCCGGCCCATGTTGCGGGTGCGCCGGGCCGAGATGCCCTCGCGCAGCCACTTCATCTCGCCTTCGATCTTGCGGTCGAGCTTCTGGGCGGCGATCTCCTCCGCCTCGAACACCTCGGCCTGCCAGGCTTCGAACTGGGAGAAGCCGCGCTCGGTCGCCCGCACCGTGCCGCGGTCGAGCCACAGCGTGCGCCGGGCCAGACGGTTCAGGAAGGCGCGGTCGTGGCTGATCAGCAGCAGCCCGCCGCGGTAGGCCAGCAGCTCCTCCTCCAGCCACTCGATGGTGGGCAGGTCGAGATGGTTGGTCGGCTCGTCCAGGAGCATCACGTCGGGGGCGCCGACCAGCGTGCGGGCGAGCGCCGCACGCCGCGCCTCGCCGCCCGACAGCGTCGCCGGGACGCGCTCCCCGGCCAGCTGGAGGCGGTCGAGCACCGCGTCCACGCGGTAGGACTCGTCGCGCTCGTCGGCGGGAAGGCCGGCGGCGACATAGTCGTGCACCGTCGGGCAACCGGTGAAGTCCGGCTCCTGCGGCAGATAGGCGATGCGCGTGCCCGGCTGCACGAAGACCTGGCCCTCGTCGGGCAGGACCAGGCCGGCCAGCACCTTCATCAGCGTGGACTTGCCGGAGCCGTTGCGGCCGACCAGGCAGGCCTTGTCGCCGCGCCCGATGGAGACGTCGATCTTCTCGAACAGCGGCCGGCCGCCGAAGGTGACGGACACGCCCTGGAGCGCTGTGATGGGAGCGGGAGGAGCCATGACCCGGACATGCGGTGACGGAAGGGCGTTGTTATAACGCGCGGCCCCCGTCCGGGGCGACACCCGAAAACGTCGGGGCGGCCCTGCGTTGCGCCGCAGCAGGCCGGCTCACCGCCCGCCGCCGCCCGCCGCCGCCCGCGCCCGCGTGATCCGGTCATAGGCGGCGTTGATGGCCGCCAGCTTGTGGGTGGCGACGTCGATGAACTCCTGCGGCATGCCCTGGGCGATCAGCCGGTCGGGGTGGTGCTCGCGGACCAGACGGCGGTGGGCGGCCTTGACCTCCGCCTCCGAGGCGGCGCGGGACAGGCCCAGGATGCCGTAGGGATCGCCCTCCTCCGTGGTGGTGCCGGCCATGTGATGTCCGGCCAGGATGCGGTCGAAATCGGCGTCGGAGAAGCCGAAGATGCGGGCGACCTCGCGCAGGTAGGCAACCTCGGTCTCGTGCAGCTCGTCGTCGGCCTCGGCGATCAGGAGCAGGCCCTCCAGCAGCTCCTCCAGCACCGCGTGGCGGTCCTCGAACAGCGCCGCGATCTGCCGGGCGTACTCCTCGAAGCCGTGCGTGTCGCGGCGCGCCAGGTCGAAGACCCGGCCGACATTTTCCATCTCCTCCGGCTGCACACGGAACAGCCGCTTGAAGGTGTCGACCTCGACGCGCTTCACCACGCCGTCGGCCCGCGCCATCTTGGCGGCCAGCGCGACGACGCCGATGGTGAAGGCGATCGACTGGGTGGCGTCGGCCGGGGCGCAACGGCCCTCGGCGGCGAAGCGGTCCACGGCATGGCCGGCGGCAAGCCCCACAAGGGCGCCGATCGGCCCGCCGATCGCGAAGCCCGCGGCCCCGCCCAGGATCTTGCCCCAGATGCTCATCCCGTCCGTCCCCCTGTGCGCCGGGCCAGCATAGCGGCCGGCCGGACAGGCGCCAACTGTTGCGGCGGTGCCACGGGCATGGCCGTTTCCCCGTCCGCCCCCCTTGCCGGGGCGGACGGGAGGATCATGTTGCAATGCAACAAGCCTGTGCCCGGGAATGGCCGGCATCGGGGAAGGGCGCTTGCGGCGGTGCGTTCTGGAACAAACAACGCGAGCAAGAGCCATGCCTGCATTCCGCAAGCTCCTTCCGGCAGAGCTGTCCCTATACCCGGACCATCTCCTGCGGCTGGACCAGGATGACCGCTACGCGCGCTTCACCGGGGGCGTGTCCTCCTCCGTCATCGCCCGGCACGGCGCCGGGATCGACTGGACCCGAACCATCCTGGTCGGCGCCTTCGCGCGGGGCACGCTGCGCGCCGCGGTGGAGCTGTGCACCGACCGGCTGTTCTGGCCCGACGAGGCGGAACTGGCGATCAGCGTGGAGCGGGAGCTTCAGGGCCGGCGTGTGGGTTCCGCCCTGATGCGCCGCGCCCTGACCATCGCGCGCAACCGCGGGATCCGGCGGGTGCACATGCTCTGCCTGGCCGGCAACCTCCGCATGCGGGCGCTGGCGCGCAGGTTCGGCGGCCGGCTGGAGCTGGACGGCGGCGAGCTGTCGGTGACCTTCGCGCTGGATCCCCCCAACCAGTTCTCCCTGGCGCTGGAGGCGCTGGAGGACGGGACGGGCGCCGTCGGCGCCATGCTCGACCGCCTTCCCGTCCCCGGCCTCGACCGCCGGGCGGCCTGACCGGCCAGCCCGCCGGCCGCATGCCGCATTGACCTCGGCCGCCGGATCGCCACACTCCTCCCCGGGATTCGCGGCGAACGGGGGATGGAGGATGGAACGCCACGCTGGGGAAACGGCGGGGCCGGGCCGCTGGCAGTTCTCGATCGACCGCGGCGGCACCTTCACCGACATCGTCGCCCGGCGTCCCGACGGCACGGTGGCGACCCTCAAGCTGCTGTCCGAGAATCCCGGGCGCTACCGGGACGCCGCCGTCCACGGCATCCGGACTCTGCTCGGCCTCCCGCCCGATGCGCCGATCCCGGCGGACGCGGTGGAGGTGGTGAGGATGGGCACGACGGTCGCCACCAACGCGCTGCTGGAGCGCAAGGGCGCGCCGACCGTGCTGCTCATCACCGAGGGGCTGGGCGATCAGCTGCGCATCGGCCACCAGGCCCGGCCCCGCATCTTCGCCCGGCGCATCGTCCTGCCCGAACCGCTTTACGAGCGCGTGATCGAGGTGCCGGAGCGCGTCATGGCCGACGGCACCGTGCTGAAGCCGGTGGATCTGCGCGCCGTCCGCCTGCGGCTGGAGGAGGCCTACCGCGACGGCCTGCGCGCCGCCGCGGTGGTGCTGATGCACGGCTACCGCCATCCCGAGCACGAGCGGCAGGTCGCGGCGCTCGCCCGCGCCGTCGGCTTCACCCAGCTGTCGGTCAGCCATCAGGTCAGCCCGCTGATGAGGATCGTCGGGCGGGGCGACACCACGGTGGCGGACGCCTACCTGACCCCGGTGCTGCGCCGCTACGTGGACCAGCTGGCGGAGGCGCTGAAGGGCGTGCCGCTGATGTTCATGCAGTCGAACGGCGGCCTGACCGACGCCCGCTTCCTCCAGGGCAAGGACGCCGTCCTCTCCGGCCCGGCCGGCGGCGTGGTCGGCGCCGCGCGCACCGCCGCCATGGCGGGCTTCGAGCGGATCGTCGGCTTCGACATGGGCGGCACCTCCACCGACGTGTCGTACGTCGCCGGCGCCTGCGAGCGCGCCGCCGAAACCGTGGTGGCCGGCGTGCGCCTGCGCGCGCCCATGCTGGACATCCACACGGTGGCGGCCGGCGGCGGCTCGCTGTGCGTCTTCGACGGCACCCGCTTCCGGGTCGGCCCGGAGAGCGCGGGCGCCGACCCCGGCCCGGCCTGCTACCGGCGCGGCGGGCCGCTGACCGTCACCGACTGCAACGTCATGGTCGGCAAGCTGCACCCCGACGCCTTCCCGCACCTGTTCGGCCCCGGCGGCGACCAGCCGCTCGACGCCGCAGTGGTGCGGCGCAAGTTCACGGAGCTGGCCGCCGAGGTGAAGGCGCGGCTCGGCACCGACCTCACCCCGCAGCAGGTGGCCGAGGGCTTCCTCAGGATCGCCGTCGACAACATGGCCAACGCCATCCGCAGGATCTCGGTGCAGCGCGGGCACGACGTCACCGGCTGCACGCTGAGCGGGTTCGGCGGGGCGGCCGGGCAGCATGTCTGCCTGGTCGCCGACGCGCTCGGCATGCGCCGGGTGTTCCTGCACCCGCAGGCGGGCGTGCTGTCGGCCTACGGCATCGGCCTCGCCGACGTCGTGGCGATCCGCGAGCGCGCGGTCGAGGCCCGGCTGGACGAGGCGCTGGCCGGCCGGCTCGCCGGCATCCTGGACGAGCTGGAGGCGGCCGGCCGCGCCGAGCTGGCCCGCCAGGGGGTCGCCGAATCCCGCCGGACGGTCCATCGCCGGGTGCAGATCAAGGTGGAGGGATCGGACAGCCCGCTGACCGTCGATTTCGGCCCCTGCGCCGCCATGGCCGCCGCCTTCGAGGCGGCGCACCGCCGGCGCTACGGCTTCATGACGGCCGGCCGGCCGCTGGTGGTGGAGGCGGTGTCGGTCGAGGCGGTCGGGCGCACCGAGGCCGCCGACGACCCCGAGGCGCCGGCCGTCACCGGGGCGCTGCCGCGCCGCCTGGCCACCCTGACCATCCACACCGGCGGCGCCGACCGCCCGGCGCCGCTCTACGACCGCGGCCAGCTCCGCCCCGGCAACCGGATCGCCGGGCCGGCGGTCATCCGCGAGGCGGTCGCCACCACCGTCGTCGAGCCCGGCTGGATCGCCGAGGTGACGCGCCGGAACCATCTCGTCCTGACCCGCCACGAGGAGCCGCCGCGCGCCGCCGTCGGCACCCGCGCCGACCCGGTGATGCTGGAGGTCTTCAACAACCTGTTCATGTCCATCGCCGAGCGCATGGGCTCCACCCTGGAGAAGACCGCCCATTCCGTGAACATCAAGGAGCGGCTGGACTTCTCCTGCGCGCTGTTCGACGCGGACGGCGGCCTCATCGCCAACGCCCCCCACATGCCGGTGCATCTCGGCTCCATGGGCGAGAGCGTGCGCGCGGTCATCGAAGGGTGGCGGGACGGGATGAGGCCCGGCGACGTCTTCATGCTGAACGACCCCCATCGGGGCGGCACCCACCTGCCCGACATCACCGTGGTCACGCCGGTCTTCGACGAGGCGGGCCGCGACGTCCTCTTCCACGTCGCCGCACGCGGGCACCACGCCGACGTCGGCGGCGTCACGCCGGGCTCGATGCCGCCGGACAGCCGGACCATCGAGGAGGAGGGCGTCCTCTTCGAGCCCCTGCGTCTGGTCGAGGGCGGCGTCCTGCGCGAGGAGGCGGTGGCCGCCCTCTTCGCCGCCGGCCCCCACCCGGCGCGCAACATCCCGCAGAACCTGGGCGACCTGAAGGCCCAGATCGCCGCCAACGGGCAGGGGGTGCTGGAGCTGCGCGCCGTCGTCGCCCGCTACGGGCTGGACACCGTCCGCGCCTACATGCGCCACGTCCAGGACAACGCGGAGGAGCAGGTCCGCCGCGCCATCGGGGCGCTGGGCGACGGCGCCTTCACGCAGGAGCTGGACAACGGCGCGGTCATCAAGGTCCGCATCACCGTCGACCGGATCCGCCGGTCGGCCCGGGTCGACTTCACCGGCAGCAGCCCGCAGCTCGACGGCAACTTCAACGCGCCGGCGGCGGTCTGCCGGGCGGCCGTGCTCTATGTCTTCCGCACGCTGGTCGACGACGACATC
>JAEZHQ010000031.1 GCA_023416455.1 Pseudomonadota bacterium
GCGCCGGACCAGCCCCAGCGCCAGGGCCAGCAGGGCGTAGACCAGAAACCCGGCGAGGCCGAGCAGGACGAGCCCGGCCAGCCGCTCGAACAGGCCATGCGCGGTCAGCCAGGGCTCCAGGCGCGCCTGCACCGCCCACAGCGTCCCGCCCATGGCCAGCGCGGCCAGCGCCATGCGCGGCAGGTTGCGCTTCAGCCGGGCGTCGGGGACGAACAGCCCGCGCCGGGTCAGCAGCCAGGCCAGCAGCCCGGCGTTGACCCAGGCGGACAGCGAGGTTGCCGCCGCCAGCCCGACCTGGGCCAGCGGCCCCATCAGGGCGAGCTTCAGCGCCACGTTCACCAGCGTCGCCGCCAGCGCCACCCGCACCGGCGTGGCCGTGTCGTGGCGGGCGTAGAAGCCGTTGACCAGGCTGCGGATCACCACGAAGGCCGGCAACCCCAGGGCGTAAGCCTGAAGGGTCGCGGCGGAGGCCGCCGCGTCGCTCGGCCCGAAGGCGCCATGCTGGAACAGCACCGCCACGATGGGCAGCCCGGCGACCAGGAAGGCCGCCGCCGCCGGCAGGGTCAGCACCAGCGACAACTCCACCGCGCGGTTCTGGCTCTCCACCGCGCCCGGCTCGTCGCCGCCCTTGATGCGCCGGGCCATCTCCGGCAGCAGGACGGTGCCGACGGCGATGCCGATGACGCCCAGCGGAAGCTGGTTCAGCCGGTCCGCGTAGTAAAGGTAGGACACCGCCCCGGTCGGCAGCAGCGAGGCGATCAGCGTGTCCACGAACAGGTTGATCTGGGTGAGCCCGGACCCCAGCGCCGCCGGACCCAGCACGGCCAGGAACCGCCTGACCTCCGGGGTGAGGCGCGGCCGGTGCAGGCGCAGTCCCATGCCGGCGCGGCGAGCCTCCCAATAAAGATAGAGGAACTGCGCCACCCCCGCCGCGAACACGCCCCAGGACAGCGCATGCCCGACCGTGGGCATCAGCGGGGCGGCGATCACCAGCGCCGCGATCAGGCAGAGGTTCAGCAGGATCGGCGCCGCCGCCGCCGCCGCGAAGCGGCCGAGGCTGTTGAGCACGCCGGCCAGCAGCGTTTCCAGCGATATGAACAGCAGGTAGGGAAAGGTGATGCTGGTGAACAGCACGGCCAACCGGAACTTCTCCGGATCGTCGGTGAAGCCCGGCGCGAAGACCGTCATGAACTGCGGCATGACCGCCAGGATTGCCGCCAGGAACAGGATCTGGACCGCGAACAGAAGCGCCATCACCTCCTCGGCGAAGCGCCGGGCGGCCGCGGTCCCGTCCTGCACCAGCTTGGCGGAGAAGAGGGGAACGAAGGCGGCGCTGAAGGCGCCCTCGGCGAACAGGGCGCGGAAATGGTTGGGCAGCCGGAAGGCCACGAAAAAGGCGTCGGCGACCGGCCCGGCACCGAGCAGGGCCGCCGTCAGGACGTCGCGCAGGAAGCCGAGGACGCGGCTGACCAGGGTAAGCCCGCCGACGGACAGGATGTTGCGGAGCACGGTGTTCGAAGACCCTTCCAGTGACGGCCCGGTGGCGGCGCCATCCTAACCATTTCGGCGCGCGCGTCACGCCCCCAGGCGCAGGGAGGCCGGGCGGGAGCGCGGGCGCGGCGGATGCCGGGGGCGCGGAATTCGCCGGGCTGGCGGCGCACCGGCTCTGTTAGGATCGCGTCGGTTCATCATCAATGCATCGGGACATCCATGGCCCAGGGTCTTCCCCTCACCTATCTGGAAGCCGGCGAAGCGAACGGCGGCACGCCGCTCCTGGTCCTGCACGGCCTGTTCGGCTCCGCCCGCAATTGGCAGACTCTGGCGAAGCGCTTCGGGGAGCTGCGGCGGGTCTACGCCCTTGACCTGCGCAACCATGGCGGGGCGCCGTGGGCCTCCAGCATGAGCTATCCCGACATGGCCGAGGACGTGCTGCGCTTCCTCGACGACCGCGGCTTCGCACGGGCCACCGTGGTCGGCCATTCCATGGGCGGCAAGACGGCGATGACGCTGGCCCTGCGGCACCCGGAGCGCGTCGAGCGCCTGGTGGTGGCCGACATCGCGCCGGTGGCCTACACGCACACCCATGCGCCTTACGTCGCCGCCATGAAGCGCGCGAAGCTGGAGGGCTTCACACGCCGCTCGGACATCGAGGCGCAACTCGCCGACTCCGTGCCGCAGGCGTCCCTGCGCGCCTTCCTGTTGCAGAACCTCGTCCTGGAGCAGGGGCGCTTCCGCTGGCGCATCAATCTGGACGCCATCGGTCCGGCGATGGAGGAGCTGATCGGGTTCCCCGACCTGGGCGACGCCCGCTACACCAGACCCAGCCTGTTCATCGGCGGAACCGCCTCCGACTATATCCTGCCGGAGCATGTCCCGGTCATCCGCCACCATTTCCCGGCCGCCCAGGTGGAGATGATGGAAGGCGCCGGCCACTGGCTTCACGCCGAGCGGCCGGACGCCTTCGCAACCATGGTGGAAGCCTTCGTGTGAGGGACCGGGAGGATCCCGGTCCGGAGGCGCCTTTGCTTCAGATGGCGCCCTGGCGCGAGCTGGCCTTGGCCGAGCCGGGGGCCTGGCGGAAGGCGTCGTGCAGGTAGGGCGACAACGCCTGCCGCATGCTGCGCAGCCATTCGTGGATGATGATCAGCGAGCGTGAGGCGACCGGCGGGGTCATGCCGAGCTTCACCAGATCCTCGCGGGTCATCTGCGCGACCTGATCCAGGCGGTGGCCGGTCAGGCGCGCCCAGGCCGGGGCCGTGCAGGGCGGCATGGAGATGACCTGGACACCTTCGCGCTCGACCATCTCGGCCTTGCGGCGGGCGTACTGGCTGTCCTCCAGCTGGGTGAAGGGACCCGAGAAGCCGTTCTCCACCAGGACGCGCTTGGCCTTGGGGGCGATGGTGGCGACCCGTTCCAGCGTGGCCATGCCGGTGGACAGCGACGCCAGATCCACGGTCACCGGAACCATGAAGGTCAGCCGCTCGCCGTCGCCCACGTAATAGTCGAAGCCGGACACCTCGGCCCAGTTGAAGAACCACTGGGAGATGTTGCCGCCAAAGTCGAAGAGGCGGCCGCCCCGCTGCAATTCGGGGCCGATCTGGTCCCAGAACTCATAGAAGCCGTCACCAGAACCCATCATGTTCATGAAGTCCTGGGTGATGCGGCGGTGCTCCACGATCTCCGGGCCGAACAGGCGGTTGAGGCGCTCGTTCACCTCATACTCGACGACCTTGAGTTGCAGGCCCTCCAGCATGGCGGTCGCCATCAGGTGATGGGACAGCAGCGTCTTGCCGACGCCGCCGCGGTCATTGAGGACGAAGATCGTGCCCAGCATGCGATCGCCTTTCCAAAGTCGGTTCGTTGTTGAATCGTCTGATGTCGGATCGGTGACGGATGCCGGCGCGACCGGAGCCGGCATCGTCCCGGGTGGTGCGGCCATGGGAGCCGCGGTGTCGGTGAATTCCGCCGCCGGCGCGTCCGGGAGCGCCGGGTCGGGGACAGCGGGTGCCGACTCGGGGTCGGCCGGCTGCAACCGGACGGCGTCCTCGCGCTCCTGCGCCTCCGCCGCTTCCGGCGGCGTTGCGGGAACCGGCGCGGGAACCGGTTCGGGGACCGGATCGGGGACCGGTTCGGGGACCGTGGCCTCCGTTCCGGCTGCGGGATCGGCCGGGCGGCCGGCTTCCAGCGCCGCGCGGTGCACCGCCTCCAGCGTCTCCGTGGAGCTGCTGGCGGGCTCGTCCCCAGCGGCGGCGCCACGCCCCTCGTTGCCGACCAGGAAGAAGGCCGAGCGCAGCGTGACCGGCGAGATCGGCTGGTTGTCGCGGGTGGTGACCCCCAGCTTGCCCAGAAGCTCGGAGATCTCGGCCCAGGACAGGCCGCGTTCGCGCATCAGGCTGATGTCGGCATAGCTCTCGCGGACCGCCTGCATGGCGGAGCGGTTGCCGGCCGGGCGATCGGCAAGGAGCCGTTCAAGTTCCGTGCGGTCGATCGACACCGTGATTATCCGGCAAGAAAGGCGTGGGGCACGATGGGGGAGTGAACACGATGGGGGAGTGAAGGGACGTGAACTTATGGCGCCGCAGGTTTCCGTTCCCCCGGCGCGCAAAAAATAGTACAAGCGACTGGGGCGCGCAAACGGTTTCCAGCCATGTTCAACTTCACTAAACATGTGACGGGGCGCCCTTCCTTAGTCCCAGGGTTGATTGCAGGGTAGGCCCCAGGGTTTGGCAAAGATGCCTCATGATTTCCGCTCGCATGACGTGCGCTCCGGTCGCGCCCCGGCACAGCCGATCGGCTTCCACGAGTTGCGGCAGGCCTGCGAGATTTCGACCCTGCGCGAGGATCTGGAGCGCATCATCCAGGAGACCGGCTCCCTGCGCGACAGCGTGGAGGACGCGGTCGAACAGGTGCGCGACCGTTTCGCCGCCCTGACGGCGGAGGAGATGACCGATTCCGCCCGCCTCGCCCCGCTCCTGCAATTCGCGGTCGCCGCCCTGCTGGAGATCCGGGACAAGGCGCGGCGCCTCAACACGGAGACCGGCCAGCGGCCCGACGACGACCGTCCATCGCGCATGGGCGCGGCCGACGCGCCGCGCCTGCGCCCGACCGCGCCGCCCCCGG
>JAEZHQ010000037.1 GCA_023416455.1 Pseudomonadota bacterium
GCGTCCTTCTGCTGCGCGAGGAGCCGGCCCCCGAGGCGGCGGATCCGCGGACGCCGCCCCCGGCGCCGGTGGTGATGGACGACGCCCTCGTCCTGGAGGCGGTGCGCGAGGCGCTGAAGGCCGACCGCATCGACATCCATCTCCAGCCCATCGTCAGCCTGCCCCAGCGCAAGCACCGCTTCTACGAGGTGTTCTCGCGCGTGCGCGCCGCCGACGGGACGCTGATCATGCCCGACCGCTACCTGGACATCGCCGAGCGCGAGGGGCTGATCGCCACCATCGACAACCTGCTGCTGGTCCGCTGCATCCAGCTCATCCGCGAGACCGAGCGGCGCCAGCACGCCGTCGGCTTCTTCGCCAACATCTCGGCGGCGACCCTCAGCGACGCCGACTTCATGACGCATTTCCTCCAGCTGATGGCGCAGAACCAGGCGCTGGTGCCCAAGCTGGTGTTCGAGCTGGGCCAGGCCGACCTGGGCGCCGGCGGTGCGGTGACCCTGGGCATCCTGTCCCAGCTGGCGCGGCTGGGCTTCCGCTTCTCCATGGACCAGGTGGGCGACCTGGACATCGACACCGGGACCCTGCTGCGCCACGATTTCCGCTACCTGAAGCTGGATTGCGCGCTGCTTCTCGACCCGGCCCAGGCGTCGCGCGTCGCCGATCTGCGCCGCGCCCTCGACGGCGCGCCCATCGACATCATCGTCGAGAAGATCGAGACCGAACGCCAGCTGCTCGACGTCCTCGACACCGGTTTCGACTTCGGCCAGGGCTACCTGTTCGGCGAGCCGCGCCTGTCGCGCAAGCCGACCTGATGCCCCTTTCCGTCTGCTTGGCCGGTGTCATGATTATTTAAAAACGGCAATAATTTTCCACCTTCTCTTGCGTCGCGGAGGCTGATAGCTATCGCGGAGTCTTCCCTTGCGCGACGGATCCCTCCGTCGGCGCGGAAGGCGGAACTCCTGGAGGTGATCATGCGCAAGTTGGCTTTCCTGTGTGCCATCGCCGGACTGACCGTCGCCACGTCCCTGCCCGCCGCGGCCGGGGACACCTACAAGTTCAATCTCCACAACAAGTCCTCGCAGTATGTGATCAACGGCTTCCGTACCTACGAGAACGGCAAGTGGAGCAAGAACTGGATCGATTTCACCCTCAAGCCGGGTGAGAGCGCCGAGATGGACTGGGGCAGCGACGACGACGGGACCTGCGTGGTTCCCTTCCGCGTCAGCTGGGTCGGCTACGAGGCGGAGAAGTTCTCGGTGGACTGGTGCAAGGTTTCCAACATC
Source organism: Pseudomonadota bacterium (assembly GCA_023416455.1). Taxonomy (GTDB): domain Bacteria; phylum Pseudomonadota; class Alphaproteobacteria; order Azospirillales; family Azospirillaceae; genus Azospirillum. The sequence continues at coordinate 1,284 of JAEZHQ010000037.1, forward strand.
TACATGAAGGACGAAGGCTTCGCGTGGGATTGATCCCCGGCCGGGCCTTCTGAGCGCATGGGCAAGGCGGAGCCTTCGCGGGCTCCGCCTTTCGTCCGTCCGGGGGCGGGGGGCGCGCCAAACCGCCGCAAAGCGGCCCAAAGCACCGCGGAACCACCGGAAAGCCGGCCCCGCCGTGCTTGACAGGAGGCGTGTTCCCATTAGAAGTTTCGCCACCCGGCCCGTGCCGGGCGCGCTGCAACACAGCCCATGAAACACAGTCGAATGGTGACTTCGGTGACGTCCAACATCGCCATCACGCTGCCCGACGGCAGCGTGCGGGAGTTCGACCGGCCGGTGACGGGGGCGGAGATCGCCGCGTCCATCGGCCCGCGCCTTGCCAAGGATGCGCTTGCCGTCAAGATCGACGGCGAGGTGAAGGATCTCACCACCACCGTCACCACCGACGCCAGGATCGAGATCGTCACGCGCGCCCACCCCGACGCGCTCGACGTGATCCGTCACGACGCCGCCCATGTCCTGGCCGATGCCGTGCAGAAGCTCTACCCCGGAACCCAGGTGACGATCGGCCCGTCGATCGCCAACGGCTTCTATTACGACTTCGCCCGTGACGAGCCCTTCACGCCCGACGATCTGGAGAAGATCGAGGCGAAGATGCGCGAGATCGTCGCCAAGGACGTGCCCATCGTCCGCGAGGTGTGGGACCGTGACGAGGCGGTCGCCTATTTCCAGAAGCTGGGCGAGCACTACAAGGCCGAACTGATCGCGGCGATCCCGGCGGGCGAGGCGGTCAGCATCTACCGGCAGGACGACTGGCTCGACCTGTGCCGCGGCCCGCACGCGCCGTCCACCGGCAAGGTCGGGCAGGGCTTCAAGCTGACCAAGGTGGCCGGCGCCTACTGGCGCGGCGACAGCCGCAACCCCATGCTCCAGCGCATCTACGGCACCGCCTGGCGCGACGAGAAGGAGCTGCGGGCCTACCTGCACCAGCTGGAGGAGGCCGAGAAGCGCGACCACCGCCGCCTCGGCAAGGAGCTGGACCTCTTCCATGTGCAGGAGGAGGCCGTCGGCTCGGTGTTCTGGCATCCCAAGGGCTGGACGCTGTTCCGCACGCTGGAGACCTACATCCGCACCAAGCTCCAGGCCGCCGGCTATGTGGAGGTGCGCACGCCGCAGCTGATCGACAGCTCGCTGTTCAAGGCGTCCGGCCACTGGGACATGTATGGCGACAACATGTTCAAGGTGTCGGCCGACGACGGGGAGAAGATGCTCGGCGTCAAGCCGATGAACTGCCCCGGCCACGTCCAGATCTTCAAGCACGCCCTGCGCTCCTACCGCGACCTGCCGATCCGCATGGCGGAGTTCGGGGCCTGCCACCGCAACGAGCCGTCGGGCGCGCTCCACGGCATCCTGCGCGTGCGCGCCTTCACGCAGGACGACGCCCACATCTTCTGCACCGAGGACCAGGTGCCGACCGAGGCGGCGGAGTATTTCAAGCTCCAGCTCGGCGTGTACAAGGATCTGGGCTTCGAGCGGATCGCCGTGAAGCTGGCGCTGCGGCCCGACGTGCGCACCGGCTCCGACGCGCTGTGGGACCGCGCCGAGAACAGCCTGCGCCAGGCCCTGGACGCCGCCGGGCTGGAGTATGAGGACCTGCCGGGCGAGGGCGCCTTCTACGGCCCCAAGGTGGAGTTCCACCTGACCGACGCCATCGGGCGGACCTGGCAGTGCGGCACCCTCCAGTACGACCCCAACCTGCCGGAGCGGCTGGACGCCACCTACATCGGCGAGGACGGCGCCAAGCACCGGCCGGTCATGCTGCACCGGGCCATCCTGGGCTCGCTGGAGCGCTTCATCGGCATGCTGATCGAGCATTACGCCGGCAAGTTCCCGATGTGGCTGGCGCCCGTGCAGGCGGTGGTGTGCACCATCACCAGCGACGCCGACGCCTACGGCCAGGAGGTCGCGGCCCTGCTCCGGCGCCGCGGCGTCCGCGCCGAACTCGACACGCGCAACGAGAAGATCAACCTGAAGGTCCGGGAGCACAGCCTCCAGAAGGTTCCCGTTCTGGTCGTGGTCGGCAAGCGCGAGGCCGAGGAGCGGACGGTGGCGTTGCGTATCCTGGGTGGCAAAGAACAGGAAGTGCTTGCCCTCGATGCGGCGCTCAATAGACTGCAGGACGAGGCGCGGTCTCCGGCCGGCGCCCCCGTCAACGAATCACCCTTCTGACCGACCGTACCCCGCGGCGGGCCGTTCCTATGGAGCGGTTGCGCCCGGGGGGTTTCCAACCATGGAGAAGCGTCCATAGCCAGGATCCCGTCCGAAGCCGCTCCGACCCGCGATGGACCGCGGGTGAACCGGGAGATCACGGCACGTTCCATCCGTCTCGTCGGTGCCGATGGCGAGATGGTGGGCGTCGTTTCGCTGCGTGAAGCGCTGCTGGCCGCCGAGGAGGCGGGGCTCGACCTGGTGGAAATCGCCCCCCAGGCGGAACCCCCCGTCTGCAAAATCCTCGACTATGGCAAGTACAAGTACGAGGCTCAGAAGAGGGCCGCCGAAGCGCGCAAGAAGCAGAAGATCATCGAGGTCAAGGAGATCAAGCTCCGGCCGAACATCGATGACAACGATTACGACGTGAAGATGCGCTCCGCCCGCCGCTTCCTGGAGGAAGGCGACAAGGTCAAGGTGACCATGCGCTTCCGGGGACGCGAGATGGCGCATCAGGACATCGGCATGAACGTGCTGGTCCGTGTGCGTGACGAGCTGGAGGAGCTGGCGAAGGTCGAGCAGATGCCCAAGCTCGAAGGCCGCCAGATGGTGATGGTGCTGGCTCCGAGGTGATGCGGACGTTGCTTGTGCGACGTTCCGCCGGGATGGCACAAAGGCGCCCGATGGAAGCCATCGGGCGCCTTTGTGCCATCAAGCGCTTTGATATGGCCTCCGGGGCCGGCGGCGGGAGGGCTGAAATTAAGGGGTAGAGCGTTGCGCGGGGCCGCCGGGGGGACGACCTGTGGCGCGTTGCGCTCCCGACGAACGGTCTATGATCCGGCTCCCCCTCCTTCGCCGCCTCGCCCTGTCCCTGGCGCTCGCGCTGCCGCTGCTGTCGGGGACGCCGGCCCGCGCCCTGGAGCTGTTCGGCGAGCGGTTCGGCTCCGTCGACGACGTGCTGGCCCACAACCGCGGCGAGGGGGTGCGCTTCCTCGACCGGCAGGGGCGCTTCATCGGCGCCATCGGCGAGACCCACGGCGAAGCCCTGCCGCTGGAGCGGATGCCCAAGGTCCTGCTCCAGGCGCTGATCGCCAAGGAGGACCGGCGCTTCCTGGAGCATGACGGGATCGACTACCAGGGGCTGGCCCGCGCGCTCGCCGTGGCCGTGACCTCCGGGCGCTTCAGCCAGGGCGGCAGCACGCTGACCCAGCAGACCATGAAGATCATCTTCCTCACCGACTACGACCGCTGGACGCGCAAGGCCTACGAGATCTACAGCGCGAGCGATTTCGAGGAGAAGATCGGCAAGCGCAACGTCCTCTACCTTTACCTGAACCGGGCCTATTTCGGCTTCGGCGCCTATGGCGTGGACGCCGCCGCGCGGCTTTACTTCGGCAAGCCGGCGACCGGGCTGTCGCTGAAGGAATCGGCGATCCTGGTCGGGCTGCTGCCCGCCCCGGCGCGCCTCAACCCCTTCGCCGACTCCGGGAAGGCGGAGGCCAAGGCGGCCGTCGTGCTCGACGCCATGGCCCGGGCCGGCTTCATCAGCGAACGCGCCGCGGGGCAGGCCAAGCGCCAGCGCCCCCTGCTGGCCCTGCCCAACAAGGCCGCCGTGCTGGCCACCGGCCATTTCCGGGAAACGGCGAAGGCGCGCTTCGACCGCTTCGCCGCCGACCGCTACGGCGCTCCGGGCGGCCCGGCCCGGCCGGGTCCGACCTTCACGGCGCGCACCACCCTCGACCGCGACCTCCAGGCCGTCGCCGTGCGCAGCCTGGACGCCGTGCTGAAACGCCGCGCCGCGGTCCTGGGCGACGCCCAGGTGGCGCTGGTCGCCCTGGACGGGACGGGCGACATCCTGGCCATGGTCGGCGGGCGGGACCACGCCGCGCGGCGCGACCATTTCAACCGCGCCGTCCAGGCGCGGCGCCAGCCCGGCTCCGCCTTCAAGCTGTTCGTCGTCCTGGCCGCGCTGGAGCGCGGGCTGACCCCGGATTCGGTGGTCGAGGGCTCGCGCCTGGGCTTCGCCGACGGCCGCAGCGTCCGCAACTTCGACGGCGCCTACCCAGCCCGGCTGACGCTGGCCGAAGCCTTCGCCCGCTCCACCAACACGGCGGCGGTGCGGCTGACCCAGGGGCACGCGGCGGAGGTCGTCGCGGTGGCCCGGCGCCTGGGGATCGAATCGCCGCTGGAGGCGGATGCCGGCCTGGCCCTCGGGGTCAGCGAAACCTCCCTGCTCGAACTCACCGCCGCCTATGCGGCGGTGGCCAACGGCGGGCTGAAGCCGGAGGTCCACCTGTTCCAGCGCATCACCGATCCGCAGGGGCGGGTGATCCACCGCCACGTCCCGCGCCCGGCGGAGCGCGTCGTCGATCCGCGCCATGCCGCCGCCCTGAAGGCGATGCTGGCCCGCGTCCTCAGCGAGGGCACCGGCCGGGCGGCGCGCCCCGCCGCCCGGGCCGGCAAGGGCGGGATCGCGGAGGCGGGCGGCAAGACCGGCACCACCAACGACCACCGCGACGCCTGGTTTGTCGGCTTCGCCGGCGGCATGACCGTGGGGGTGTGGGTCGGCAACGACGACAGCACCCCCATGAAGGGTGTCACCGGCGGCTCGGTGCCGGCGGAGATCTGGCGCGCCTTCGTGACCGGGGCGGCCGGGATGCGACGCTGAAGCCCCGCCGGCCGGTCCCCGTCGCCGCCGCCTCCCGCTGCGGGGTCAGCGCGCCTTGGCGGCGGCCAGCAGGGCCGCCCCCACATAGCCCAGGGCGCGGCCCTGGCGGCCCACCCGGTACCAGCCGCCGGACGCCTCCATCACGGTCACCCGCTCGCCGGCCTCCAGCACGTCGGCCACCTTGGCGTCGCAGGCCGGGGCGACGCGCAGGTTGGCGGCGGCGAGCACGCGGACCACGGTGCCGGTGGCGAGGGCCGGGCGCCGGGTCTCCGGAAGGTGGCCGGGCAGGGAGCAGCCCCGGTCCTTCCGGGCCGCCCGGGGATAGGAGCCGGGGCGGGGGGAGGCGGAGTCCGGGGCCTGCCCGGCGACGAAGCGGGCGGACACGTAGCCGGGCGTCCTGCCGCCGCGCGTCACGCGCAGCCAGCCGTCGGGGGCGTCGCCCTCCACCTCCAGCCGCTCGCCGGCCTCGGCGACGTCGAGCACGCGCCCGCCGGGGTCAGGGGCGGCGCGGACGTTCAGCGCCGTCGTCGCCCACACC
>JAEZHQ010000079.1 GCA_023416455.1 Pseudomonadota bacterium
CAGCGAGACCAGCGAGAGCGCGGTGGTGCCGATGACCATGCCGGCGACCTCCTCCGGCGCGTTGTTGAACTTCTGCGCCCAGAGATAGTTGAACACCGCCACCGGCATGGCGCTCTGCACCACCAGCACGCCGCGCATGGTGCCTTGCAGCCCGAAGGCCGAGGCCACGGCCCAGCCGGCCCCCGCCCCCACCGCCAGCCGCAGCGCGGACAGGCCCATGGCCCGCACCGTGCTGCGCATGCGCAGGCCGGCCAGCGCCACCCCCAGCGACACCAGCATCAGCGGCACCGAACAGCTGCCCAGCAGGTCGGTGGTGTTGGCCAGCCATTGCGGCAGCTCCAGCCCGGCGGCGCGCATCGCCGCCGCCGCCACCACCGCGTGGATCAGCGGCGTGCGCAGCAGCGCGCCGGCGTCGCTGCGGCCGGCGGCGATGGCCGGCCCGACCGTGAACTGGACCACCGCCAGCGTGGTGAAGAACACCACCGCATAGCCCATGCCCAACTCCCCGAAGGCGAACAGGCAGACGGGGAGCCCCATGTTGCCGGCGTTGGGGAAGGCGAAGGCCGGCACGTAGGGGCGCAGCGGCAGGCGCAGGGCCAGCAGGATCAGCGCGCCGGCCAGCCCGGACAGCAGCATGGCGCTGCCGCTGGCCAGCACCAGCGTCGCCACCGCCTCGCCCTCCAGGCGGACCCGCATCAGGGTGGAGAAGACCAGGCAGGGCGTCGCCGCGTTGACCACGAAGGCCGTGATGAAGGCGCGGTCGAAGGGAAGGCCGGCGCGGATCCAGGCGAAACCCAGGGCGGCGATCAGGAAGACCGGCGCCACCACGGCGGCGATGCCGGACAGGGGAGCGAATGCGTCCAAGAGGCGGCCCTTGCTGACGGGGGAGCGGGCGGGGCCGGCGGAGGGCCGGCGCCGCGGCGCCCACGATAGCGCGGCCGGGCCGCCCGGTCATGGGCGATCCGCGGCCCCGTCGGAACCGGCCGGGACCGTCGGCAAGGGCGATCCGCGGCCCCCCGCCGCATCACACCAATTCCGGAAAGGTTCGACCTGTGGTCGGACCTTTCCGGACCCTCATACGCCGGGCGGCCCGCCTCCGCGGGCCTTGGCTTCGCGCCCATATGGGCGCCAATGTTGGCGCCCAAGTTGCGCCCAAGTGCGCCCACGTGCGCCCATGTGGGCGCGCGGCCGCGGTCGCGGCCGGATACCAGGGCCGGACGTCAGGACTTTCCGGCCCTGGTATCACACCGTGCCGGCCTTGGCGAAGGGCAGCCGGTGCAGGCGCTTGCCGGTGGCGGCGAAGACCGCGTTGGCGACCGCCGGCGCCGCCGTCGGCACGCCGGGCTCGCCGACGCCGGTCGGGCGCGCCGTGGAGGGCAGGATGTGCACCTCCACCGGCGGCATCTCCGACAGGCGCATCGGCGTGTAGCCGTCGAAATTGGCCTGGTCGACGACCCCGCCGGTCAGGGTGATCTCGCCGTGCAGGGCATGGCCGACGCCCCAGCCGGTGCCGCCGACCATCTGCGCCACCACCACGTCGGGGTTGACCACCCGCCCGCAGTCCACGGCGCAGACGATGCGGTCGATGGCCAGCCGCCCGTCGCCGCTCACCGTGACCTCCGCCACATGGGCAACGAAGCTGCCGAAGCTCTCGTGCACCGCCACGCCGCGGGCCTTGCCCGGAGGCAGCGGGGAGCCCCAGCCGGCCTTCTCCGCCGCCAGTTCGAGCACGCCCCGCAGGCGCGGGTGGTCCTTCAGCAGCGCCATGCGGAAGGCCACCGGGTCCTTGCCGGCGGCGGCCGCCAGTTCGTCGATCATGACCTCCTTGGCGTAGGCGGTGTGGGTATGGCCGACCGACCGCCACCACAGGGTCGGCACCCCGACGGCCGGGCTGTGCAGGTCCACCGCCAGGTTGGGCACGGCGTAGGCCATGGTCGAGGCGCCCTCGACCGAGGTGGCGTCCACGCCGTCTTTCACCAGGAAGGCCGCGAAGGGCGTGCCGGCCATGAAGCTCTGGCCGACCACCCGCTGCTCCCAGGCCACCGGGTTGCCGGCGGCGTCCAGCCCGGCCCGGATGCGGTGCAGGAACAGCGGGCGGTAGCGGCCGCCCCGGATGTCGTCCTCGCGGGTCCAGACCAGATGGACCGGCGCCCCGCCGCCGGGGGTGGCCGCGAGGGCCTTGGCGATGGTCACCGCCTCGGCGATGTAGTCGGCGTCGGGGGTGGCGCGCCGGCCGAAGCTGCCGCCGGCCCACAGCGTGTTGATGGCCACCTGCTCCGGCTTGCAGCCGAGGATGGCGGCGGCGACCTTCTGCTCAACCCCCTGGAACTGCGAGCCCGCCCAGATGGTGCAGCCGCCCTCGGGCGTCAGCTCGACCGTGGCGTTCAGCGGCTCCATGGGGGCATGGGCGAGATAGGGGAAGACGAACTCCGCCTCGACCACCCGGGCGGCGCCGGCCAGCGCCCCGGCGGCGTCGCCGCGGGCGGCGGCGGCGGCACCCGGCCGGTCGGCCAGTCGGCGGTACTCGGCCAGGATC
>JAEZHQ010000089.1 GCA_023416455.1 Pseudomonadota bacterium
CGGCGCCATCCGCAAGTTCGCCGACGGCCTCGGCATGGAGCACCCGATCACCGCCCCCGCCCTGCAACGCATCCTCGACGCCATCGCCGCCGAGACCGCCGCCCTGGAGCAGGCCACAGGGGAGCAGACCACGGGGGAGCAGGCCACAGGGGAACAGACCACGGGGGAGGCCCCGGCCGGCGGGTAGCGGCCCCGGCGGGAGGGCGCCCGCCCTTCCTCAGACGCAGCGCCCGCCGTCCACCTCCAGGCAGACGCCGGTCAGGAACTCGGCCTCGTCGGAGCACAGGAAAAGCGCCGCGCTGGCGATGTCCGCCGGCTGCGACAGGCGGCCGAGCGGGATCGAAGCGGTGAACTGGGCGCGCCGCTCCGGGGTGTCCTCGCCCATGAACAGGGCCAGCATCCCGGTCTCGCCGGCCACCGGGTTGAGGGCGCAGACCCGGATGCGGTCGGGCGCCAGCTCCACCGCCATGGATTTGGTCAGCGTGATGGCGGCCCCCTTGGAGCCGTTGTACCAGGTCAGCCCGGGCCGTGGCCGCACCCCGGCGGTGGAGGCCACATTCAGGATGACCCCGCCGCCCTGGGCGCGGAACACCGGCACGGCGTGGATGGCGCCGAGGTAGATGGACTTGACGTTCACCGCGAAGACGCGGTCGAAGGTCGCCTCGTCCACCCCCGTCAGCGGTCCGTTGCGGTGGGTGAAGCCGGCGTTGTTGACCAGGATGTCGAGCCGCCCGAAGGCGTCGGTGGCCGCACCCACCATGGCGGCGACGTCGCCGGAGTCCGACACGTCGGCGCGGACCGCGCGGGCCTCGCCGCCGGCGGCACCGGCCGCCTCCGCCGCCCGCCGGGCGGCCTCCCCGTTGATGTCGGCGACCACCACCCGGGCCCCCTCGGCGGCGAAGCGCCGGACGATGCCCTCCCCGAACCCCGATCCGCCGCCGGTGACGATGGCGACCTTGCCCGCCAGCCGCATGGTTCCCTTCCTCCCTTTCGGGTAGTGTCTCGGTTTGAAAATTGAGCGCGGCGCCGATGCCTGCGCCGCACCCCACCTTTACAGATCCCAATCCCGCTCGCGAACAGCCTGCCGGCGCTCCTGCATCAGCAGGCATTGCCCCCAGCGGCGCGGGTTGCCGCACATCCAACAGCTACACACAGCCAGATTGTCGGCGGCCTTCTGCGGGAACCTGGTCCACGGGTACACGCGGGCTGCTTTGGCGATCATGCGCGCACGGTCATGCCGGCGGCGCGCCCGCTTCATGTTTTTGAACATCGTGCCTCTCCAAGCTCGATGCCCCGGCGCGTCCCGCCCAACCGTGGACGGTGCTGCCGGGGCTATCGTGTCTTCGGAGAGGGGGCGGCTATGTTGGTCATGCGGGCATTGTATCCGCTGGCCGGGGCGACGTCACGCCGCGGTTGCCGGAGGGCGTTGCCTACGAAGAAAATTCAAACTGAGACATTATCCCTCTTCGATCCCGCTGACCCGTCCCGACGTTCGGAAGAGGCGCGCCGCGGCCCCTCCGTCACGCCCCGTGCAGGTAGCGCCGGGCCCAGCCGAGCCCGGCCAGCGTCCCCGCCCGGGGCCGGTACTCGCAGCCGACCCAGCCGGCGTAGCCGGTCCCGTCCAGCACCCGCAGCAGGTGGTGCGGGTCGCATTCGCCGCTGTCGGGCTCGTGGCGGTCGGGGACGCCGGCGATCTGAACGTGGCGGGTCAGGCCGGCCAGCCGCCGGATGCGGGTGGTGAGGTCGCCCTCCATGATCTGCGCGTGATAGAGGTCGAGCTGGAGGCCGATGTTGGGCCGCCCGGCCGCGGCGATGGCCTGCGCCGCCTCGGTGGTGGTGCGCAGCAGGTAGCCGGGCATGTCGCGGTCGTTCAGCGGCTCGACCAGGATGGTCCGGCCGTGGTCGGCGGCGCGGTCGGCGGCGTGGCGGAGCCGTTCCGTATAGAGGGCCAGCGCCTCGGCCCGGTCCATCCCGGCGGGCGGGATGCCGGCCATGAGGTGCAGCGCCGGACAGTCCAGCGCCTCCGCGTAGATCAGCCCGCGCTCCACCGATTCGACGAAGTCGGCCTCGCGGTCGGGCAGGCAGGCAAGACCGCGCTCGCCGGCCGCCCAGTCGCCGGGCGGCAGGTTGAACAGCACCACCCCCAGGCCGGCCGCGGCCTTGCGGCGGGCGAGCGCGTCCTCCGGGTGGTCGTAGGGAAACAGGAATTCGACGGCGCCGAAGCCGGCGGCGGCAGCGGCGGCGAAACGGTCCGGGAAGTGGACCTCGGTGAACAGCAGGGTGAGGTTGGCGGCGAGCCGCGCCATCGTCGGATCCTCCCTCCCGGCCCTGTCGCTCCGGGTCCGGTCATCTTCGGAAACGGTCGTCTTCGGAAACGGTCGCCTCCTGCGGGCCGGCGGTTCGGGAGCCGGCTTTCGGGCGGACCGTCCACGGCGCGCGGCCGCGCGCCGAGTGTCGGCGCCGCGCGGGGGTGCCGTCAAGGGCAACGGCCGGGGGGAGAAGAGGGATGGCGCGAGTGACGGGACTTGAACCCGCGGCCTCCGGCGTGACAGGCCGGCGCTCTAACCAACTGAGCTACACCCGCAATATGGCTCCGGATGCTGGACTCGAACCAGCGACACGCGGATTAACAGTCCGCTGCTCTACCGACTGAGCTAATCCGGAACGGAGGCCGGCTTATACAGGGCCAGAAGGCCCGGCGCAAGCACGGCGTTGAACGCACGCAAACCCTTCACACAACCCGGCCGGCACACAACCCGGCCGGCCTTCCCGGGGAGAATGGTGGAGCCAAGGAGGATCGAACTCCTGACCTCTACAATGCCATTGTAGCGCTCTCCCAGCTGAGCTATGGCCCCATCTCTCTCCCGTTGGTGCGCTCGGAGGGAGTCGAACCCCCACGGCCTTTCAGCCACTAGGACCTGAACCTAGCGCGTCTACCAGTTCCGCCACGAGCGCGTCCCGCGTCGGCTTGGGTGACGCGGGACGTCCGTATAGGCGCAAGCGCGGCTGGACACAAGCAAAAAAATCGCCCCGGCGGAGGGCAGGGGAGCGGCGCCGGCCGGCGCCGGGGGACGAGGCTGGTGGGGCCGTCCTAATCCTTTCGTATTACTAAAATTTAATGCTGCACAGTTTATAAGCGCAAAGGTAGTCATCGTCAGGGAGATGCCGGCTCATGCGCGACAACGGTCCGATCACCAATCGCGAAATCGAGCTGGCCGATGGCGAGCTGCTTGTTTCGCGCACCGACACCACCGGGCGCATCACCTTCGTCAACAAGGCGTTCGTCGACGTCTGCGGCTACTCCGAGGCGGAGCTGGTGGGGGCGCCGCACAATCTGGTGCGCCACCCCCACATGCCCGAGGCGGCCTTCGCCGACCTGTGGGCCACCATCAAGGCCGGCCGCCCGTGGGAAGGGCTGGTCAAGAACCGCGCCAAGTCCGGCGACTTCTACTGGGTCCGCGCCAACGTCACCCCGGTGGTGGAGGACGGCCGGGTCACCGGCTACATCTCCATCCGCTCCAAGCCCGCCCGCGACCAGGTCGCCGAGGCCGAGCGCCTCTACGCGCGCATGCGCGAGGGAATGCTCGTCCAAAGCGGCTGGTCCACGAAGCTGGCCGCCCTGCGCGACAGCGTGAGCGGGCGGCTGGGGGCGGTCTTCGCGCTGCTGTTCCTGATCACCGCGCTGGTCGGCTGGCTCGGCCTCGACGGCATGGCCGGCTCCAACGCGGCGCTGCGCACGGTCTACGAGAAGCGCACGGTCACCGCCGGGCAACTCGGCGACGTGATCGACCGCATGCACGACACCATGCAGCAGCTCACGCTGCTGCTCGTCGATGTGCGCGACGGGACCGGGCGCACCGTCGTCGACGGCCGTGTCCAGCGCATCCAGGGCAACGTCGCCCGCATCACGGAGGTCCTGGACACCTATCTCGGCAGCGGGCTGGACGCCGAGGAGCAGGCGCTGGCGCGGCGATTCGCCGAGCTGCGCGGCGACTTCGTGCGGGAGGGGCTGGAGCCCGCCCTGGCCATGGTGGCCAGCGGCGACGCCCTGGCGCTGGAACGCCACCACGGCACCCGGCTGGCGCCGCTGTTCGAGGCGGCGCACACCGCCAACCGGGCGCTGATGACGCTCCAGGTTCGCGAGGCGAGCGCCGCCTACGCCACGGCCAGGGGGGAATACGACGCCCGCGTCCTCCAGGCGCTGGCCGCGATGACGGTGGGGGCGGCGGCGGCGGCGCTCCTCGGCATGCTGCTCCTGCGCACGGTGCGCCGCCCGCTGGCGCGTTTCGAGGTGCATTTCGACGCCATCGCCCGCGGCGACGTCTTCCATGAGATCGAGACCCCGGCGACCGCCGAGTTCCAGAGGGTCAGCGGGCTGCTGCGCGCGCTCAAGGCCAAGGTGGCCTATGCCGAGCAGGAGCGGGTCGAGCGCGACCGCCATGCCGCCGAGGACCGCCGCACCGCCCTGGAGGGCATGGCCGCCACGGTCGAGCGCGAGGCCGGCCGGGCGGTGGAGGAGGTGGCGGCGCGCACCGGCGGCATGGCCCGCGACGCCGAGGGCATGTCGGACTCCGCCGAGCGCGTCAGCGTCAACGCCCAGACCGTCGCCGCCGCCGCCGACCAGGCGCTGTCCAACGCCCAGACCGTCGCCGCGGCGAGCGAGGAGCTGGCCGCCTCGATCCGCGAGATCTCCTCCCAGGTCGCCCATTCCAGCGCGGTCACCCGCCGCGCCGTGGAGAGCGGCCAGCACACCCAGCAGACCATCCGCTCGCTGTCCGACGCGGTCGGGCGCATCGGCGAGGTGGTCAACCTGATCCAGGACGTGGCCGGCCAGACCAACCTGCTGGCGCTCAACGCCACCATCGAGGCGGCGCGCGCCGGCGAGGCCGGCAAGGGCTTCGCCGTGGTCGCCCAGGAGGTCAAGAACCTTGCCAACCAGACCGCCCGCTCCACCGAGGAGATCACCCGCCAGATCGCCGAGATCCAGGCGGTGACCGGGCAGGCGGTGTCGGCGGTGGAGGAGATCGGCGCCACCATCGGCGAGATCGACTCGATCGCCGGCTCCATCGCCGCCGCCATGGAGGAGCAGGCGGCGGCCACCCAGGAGATCAGCCGCAACGTCATCGAGACCTCGGCCGCCGCCCAGGAGGTGTCGGCCCGCATCGCCACCGTGTCGCAGGACGCCGACCGCACCGGAGAGCAGGCCGGCCAGGTCCGCATCGGGGCGAGCGAGGTGGCGCGGAGCATCGAGGATCTGCGCCGCGTCCTGGTCCGGGTGGTGCGGACCTCCACCGGCGACGCCGACCGGCGCCGGCTGCCCCGCTTCCAGGTGGACGAGCCCTGCTCGGTGACGGTGGCTGGGCGGCGGCAGGACGGCCGGGTGACGAACCTGTCGCTGGGTGGCGCCATGATCACCGGGCTGACCGGCATGGCCGAGGGCACCCGCGGCGCCGCGCGTCTGGACCGCTTCGGGGTGGAGGTTCCCTTCGACGTCCGTTCCGTCGAGGGGCCGGTGGTCCATGTCCGGTTCATCGAGGGCGACGCCTCCGCGCCGGCCTTCCGCAGCCTGTTCGAACGCCTGACCCAGGGCCTGCGGCCCATCGACGCGGCGGCCTGACGGGCAACCGTGCCGGCCGCCTTGGGTTCATGCCATGTCCGGATAGGCCCCGGTATCAAACCGCCGCGCCGGTGTTCATGGCAAGCGGGACCTGGGCGTCCCTTATGGCGCGGGCGGCCGGCCCGCCGGTCAGTTCGGGGGATAGGGCGGCGGCCCGCCGGCAGCCGATCGCCGAGAGCAAGGCGGCAAGCGGCGCCGCGCCGTCCGCCAGGGTGAAGCGGACGGCCGCCGTCCCGTCGCCGATCAGAATCCGCTCCTCGCCCTCCACGGCGCCGAAGAGTGCCGCTTCCTCCAGCGGGAGCACGCGGGCGGCCCGCATCGCCTGCTCCAGGGCGGACGGATCCTGTCCGTCGCACAGGATCAGGACCGGCGTGGTGTCGCCGGAGAACCGCCGGGCGAGCCACAGCGGCCAGAGGTCGGCGTCGGCGGGAGTCCAGTCCAGCGGCCCCTGGCCGCTGCGGTGCGACAGCGCCAGGAGGCGGCGGATGAGGCCCGTGCGGTCCGCCGGGGAAACGGCAAGCAGCCGGTCCTGCAAGCCGGGTCCGTCGAGCGTCGGGTCGGGAACGGCCCCGGCCGCCAACCCGGCGGTCAGGAAATGGCGCAGCGCCTCGGCGCTCGGCCGGTCCGCGCCCAGGTAGCGGCGGCTGTACCAGACGATGTCGAAGCCGGGATGGGGCCGGCTGCCCCGGGCGGCGCCCTCGCGCACGAAATGCTCCAGCGGGCACAGCCCG